>NZ_JBHXVO010000014.1:0-115575 GCF_042672265.1 Nocardia sp. NPDC127526
CCTGGCGGGCCTGGTAGCCGATGCCCTGCGGATCGTCGCCCGGATTGAAGAACGCGCGCATGCGGTCGGAGCGGTAGCCCGCCGACAGCGGAATGACGAGGCGAATGAGGGCGCGAGCTATTGACTGCGCGCTCGGCTGCTCAGGACTTCTGCGCCTCATCCTGCGCGTGCTGGGCCTGGGCCAGCTGCGCCGGGGTGTAGCGCAGGGTGAGCGCGAGCAGGCCCATGACCGCCGTGCCGATCGCGCAGACCAGCAGCACCAGCGTGTACCCGCTGCCGAGCGCGTCGATCTGCAGCGGGGTCATATCGGCGGCCTTGCCATTGGTGCCGCCGAGCGACAGGGTGCGCGACAGTGCGACCGGGCTGAGCAGGCCGACCGCGAACGGGGTGCCCATATTCATGAACATCTGCCCGACCGCCGACAGCGGGCCGATATGGGCCATGTCCACACCGACCAGGACGCACAGCGGCAGGATCACGATGGCCATGCCCACCGAGAAACCCACCACCGACAGCAGAATCAGCAGGGTGGGCACGTACTGGGCCGAACCATCCAGTGTGGAACCGAAATACAGGCCGCAGGCCAGCAGGGTCGCGGCGCCGGCCAGCAGCCAGCGCGGCTGTGCGTACTGCACCGCCTTGGAGGCGACGGCGGTGCCCACACCCGCGCCGAGGGTGAACGGAATACTGGCCAGACCGGCCATGAGCGGGCTGTACCCGAGCACGTTCTGCAGGAACTGCGCCACGAAGAAGGTCGTCGCGCCCAGCACGCCGGAGGCCAGGAAGATCGCGACGAAGGAGATCACGCGGTCCCGGCTGTCGAACAGCGACCACGGCAGCAGCGGGTTGGCGACAGAGCGCTCGGCGAAGACGAAGACGATCAGCAGCGCCAGACCGCCGAGCAGCGAGCCCAGGATGACCGGGCTGTCCCAGCCCATCGACGGCCCCTCGGTCGCGCCGAAAACGATTGCGGCACAGGCCGCGGTTCCCAGCACCGCGCCTCGGACGTCGAGGCTGATCCGCTGGTGTTCGGTATCGCGCAGCTGATAGATCGCACCGATCACGATGAGAATGCCGATCGGCACGTTGATCCAGAAGATCCAGCGCCAATCCCATTCGGTCAGGGCGCCGCCGAGCACGAGGCCGCCCACCGATCCGATGCCCACCATGGATCCGAAGATGGCGACCGCCTGATTCCGCGCCGGCCCGGGCGCGAAGGTGCTCGCCACCAAGGCGAAAGCCGTCGGCGCGGCGATCGCCGCACCCGTCCCCTGCAGCGCGCGAGCCGCGATCAGCCAGGCCTCGTTCTGCGCCATACCGCACAGCGCCGAAGCCAGCGTGAACAGCGCGACGCCGAGAATCAGCATGCGCCGCCGCCCGAACGAGTCACCGAGCCGCCCGCCCAGGAGCATGAGCCCCGCGAACGGCAGACCGTACGCCGTGACGGTCCACGCGCTGCCCGCGCTGGACAGCCCCATCTCGTCCTGCAGCCGCGGCAGCGCCAGAATCATGACGGTGCCGTCGAGCACCACCATCAGCTGCAAACCGCTCAGTACGAGGATGGCGAGCCCGAACGCCCGCGTGGTCACCGGATACTGCATCGTCGCAGCGGGTTTCTCGAGCACCCCGCCACTGTAGTGGATGCCCTCTGCCCGCGAATCGCCGTCATTCGACACACCGCACCCGCACCGGTCATGCGACCACCCGGAATTGGTGGCGGTAGCCGCCGGGAAGCTCGCGGCACTCCCCCGCCGCCTCGCGAAACGCGTCCCGGCCCTGGGCGCGCGGCTACGATCGCTACATCACGGCAGGTGTCGCCGCGCGCTGCGAAGGAGTTGGCCGTGTCCGAGAAACCGCCACGCCTCACCATCTCCCTGCCCGTCTGCCTGGGGCTGCTGGCGGTCGCGGTCATCGAGCTCGTCATCGCCTGGATCATGGTCGCGACCGGTGCGCCGGATCTCGCGGTGGTGCTGGTGCTGCTGGTCGCGGTGGTCATCGGCACGGGCGGGCTGCTGGGCACGGCCCTCTGGCTCGCCCTGCGGCGCCGCTGAACCCGGATCAGCGCGGGCTCGCCGTGGCGGCCTCGCCGTCCGGCGCCCCGGCGGTGAAACCGGCGGTGGGGCCGATGACGATGATGGCGGGCGGGCGGATGCCCTCGGCGCGGACCTGCTCGGCCACGGTGGACAGGTCGGCGCGCACGATGCGCTGGGTGCGCAGGCTGCCTTCCTGGATCACGGTGACCGGGGTGTCGGCGGCGCGTCCGCCGTCCAGCAGGGCGGCGGCGAACTTGTCGATGCGCTCGACCGCCATGAGCAGGACGATGGTGCCGCGCAGGCGGGCCAGGGCCGGCCAGTCGACCAGCGAATCCGGGTGGTCGGGGGCGACATGGCCGGAGACGACCACGAATTCGTGGGTGACGCCGCGATGGGTGACCGGAATGCCGGCCAGGGCGGGCACCGAGATGGCGCTGGTGACGCCGGGGACGACGGTGACCGGAACACCGGCGTCGACGCAGGCTTCCAATTCCTCGTAGCCGCGGCCGAAGACATAGGGGTCGCCGCCCTTGAGGCGGACCACGAACTTCCCGGCTTTCGCGCCCTCGATCAGCGCGGCATTGATGGCCTCCTGCGCCATGGCCCGGCCGTAGGGGATCTTGGCGGCGTCGATCACCTCGACGTCCGGGCCGAGCTCGGCCAGCAGCTCCTGCGGGACGAGCCGGTCGGCGACAACGAGATTCGCGCGGGCCAGCAGGCGGCGGCCGCGCACGGTAATGAGATCCGGATCGCCCGGACCGCCGCCGACGAGCACGACGCCGGGGGTGACGGGAGCCGAATCATCGGTGACCACACCGGATTGCAGCGCTTCCAGCAGTGCGGTGCGGACCGCGGCCGAGCGGCGGTGCTGGCCGCCGGCCAGCACGCCGAGGGTCATGCCGTCGTAGCGGGCGGTCGCGGGGGTGACGGCCGTGCCCAGCCGGGCGGTGTCGGCGCGCACGCAGAACACGCGGCGGCGGGTGGCCTCGTCGACGACCGCGGCATTGGTCTCGGGCTCGTCGGTGCACGCCATGGCGTACCAGGCGCCGTCCAGATCGCCGTCGGCGTAGGGCCGCAACTCCAGGGTGATCTGCCCGGAGGTGGCCATGCCCTCGACCGCCGGGGTGGCCTCGCGGGTGACGACGTGCACGTCCGCGCCGGAGGCGATGAGCAGGCCGAGGCGGCGCTGGGCGACGGTTCCGCCGCCGACGACTACGACTCGGCGGCCGTTCAGATCGAGCCCGACCAGGTAGTTCGGGTCTCCAACGGGCTGGTCATCGGCTGCGGCTGACGTGTGTGGCACAAGAATTGAGCCTACGGGCTGGATCGGCGGGGGCATCAACCGCCCGGCGTCCGTGCGGCAACCGATAGAAACCTCACCGGGCCGTCCGGGCCGGAGCCCGCCGCCGCGGCTGCGCGGCACGCGGCCGGCGGGCGGCGGCGAGGATCAGATGCGGCTGTAGACCTTGGTCGGGGTGATGCGGACGATCACGCGCTCGGCGTCGTTGACCGAGGCGGGATTGAATTCGGCGTACTTCTTGCCGGTGAAGTGCAGGGCGGCGCGATCGGGAAGCTCACGGGCCGGATCGGGTTCGAGGGTCACCTTGCCGCGGATCTCGGCATAGACGAACGGCCGGTCCGGCGGCAGGATCAGGACGGTGGCGCGCGGGTCGCGGACCAGGTTCTTGTACTGCTGGCGGGACACCGTGGTGGAGTAGATCAGGTCCTGGCCGTCGCGGAGCAGCCAGACGACGGTGAGGTGCGGTTGGCCGTCGGCGCCGATGGTCGCCACGGTGGCGTAGACCTTCGATTCGTCGACGTACTTCTCGAGTTCCTCCGGGAGTGTGGTCACGCGTGGAGTGAACGCCGTGGTGCGCACGGAGATTCCCGGCGGAGCGTCGCGCCCGGGAAATCGGGTGCGGGATTCCTAAGCTCTGCTGGTATGACGCGTCATGCCGTGCTCAGGGTGCTTGTCGTCGCGCTCCTGGTGATGCTGCCGTGCGCCGGGACGGCGGGGGCCGAGGCGGCGGATCCGTATCGACCGGCTCCGGGGGTCGAGACAAGGTTCTCGCAACCGGGGCCGTGGGCGGTGGCGGCCGAAAAGGGTTTCGGCTGTTGCGATTCCACCGGCGCGGCCTATGACGTCTGGTATCCGGCGGAGCTGGGTGCGGGCGGGGTGCGGCATCCGATCATCACCTGGGGCGATGGGACCGATGCCGTGCCGGCGCAGTACGAGTACCTGCTGCGGCATTTCGCGTCGTGGGGGTTCGTGGTGATCGCCACCGAGAATCAGCAGACCGGGTCGGGGATCGATATCGCCGGGGCCGTGGACTATCTGCTGGGCAGGGCGGCCGATCCGGCGAGCGTGTTCCATGAGCGGCTGGATCCGAATGCCATTGGCGCGGTGGGGCATTCGCAGGGCGCGACCGGCGCGCTCAATGCCATGACCAATTCCGGCGGGCGGATCGAGACGGCGGTGCCGATCGAATTGCCCATCCAGATCCTGTGCTCGACCGGCGCCTGGTGCCCGGACACCTCGCGGCTGGTCGACGGGTCCGTTTTCCTGGTCAACGGCTCGGAGGATGTGTTCGTCGCGCCGTCGACGCAGCCGCTGCCGCCGCAACTGATCGGATTGCAGTCGATTCGGGCGTACTACGAGGCGATTCCGCCGGTGATCCCGAAGGTGTGGGGCACGCTCGTCGGACCGAATCACAATGACGTGCAGGGCCGGCCGGGATGCGCCGAGGCGTCCTGGCCCTGCACGACCGGGGTGTACGGATACCTCGGCTACCCCACCGCCTGGCTGGCCGCCCGACTGCTGGGCGACCAGGAGGCGCGGCAAGCCTTCGTGCCGGGATCCGGTGTGTTCTTCACACCGAATCCCAACTGGGTCAATCAGATCGGCAGTGCCACCGGTTAGCGCACGCCGGCGCCGGTGCGCGGGTAGTCCTGCACGAAGTGCACTTCCTGCTGGCGGACCGGTATCGAGTCGAGGTCGACCGCGTGCAGTGAAATCGTCACCGGGCGGCCTTCCAGTTCACCGGTCAGCGTCATGGAGTCCGGTGCGGGCCGTTCGTAGGTGAAGGTCGCCAAGGGCGCTTCGGCCTCGGGCGGGCTCAGCGTGATTCGATGCGCGCCCGCATCGATCTCGGCGCCGACCACCACCATCTCGTCGTTCATCCGCTGGTACACGGCCATGCCCGGATCTTCGAAGACCATTCGCCGCCAACGACTTTCATCGGTGAGCAGGGGCGCCACCGGCTGACCGTCGCGGGTGAATTCGGTGACCTCCCAGATGCCGTAGAGCTCCGACTTCGGCCGCCCGCTGCCCCATTGGGTCCAGCCCTCCCAGGTCGCCATGGCGAATCCGGCCGAGAACCAGAGCAGGAGCACCACCTGAACGGCCGCGATGATGCGGCGGCCACGGCGACTGTCGACCGGTTCGGGTGTGGTGGAGGGTCCGGCCGCGCCGCCCAGCAGCACCGCCGTCAGCCGCCGCGCCTCGGGAGCCAGCAGCACCAGGCCCAGCAACAGCAGGTGGAACGACAGCAGTTTGACCGGTACGTCGTAGGTCATGTTGAGGATGAATACCTGCGCCATGCTGATCAGGCTGACCAGCACACCCGCCAGGGCCGTGCGCGGCAGCAACAGCAGCACGCCGCCGGTGATCTCGGCGATGCCGAGCAGGCTCTCGTAGACCGGCGAGGCGCCGACCTGGGTCCACAGCACGGCCATCGG
Organism: Nocardia sp. NPDC127526; assembly: GCF_042672265.1. Classification (NCBI taxonomy): domain Bacteria; kingdom Bacillati; phylum Actinomycetota; class Actinomycetes; order Mycobacteriales; family Nocardiaceae; genus Nocardia; species Nocardia sp. NPDC127526. The sequence continues at coordinate 5,772 of NZ_JBHXVO010000014.1, forward strand.
GGTGAACTCGCCGAACGGTTCCAGCAGGGTGACCAGCGACGGCTCCGGCATCTGCGCCGGAATGGCCTTGGCGAAGCCGTACAGCAGCATCTGACCGGCCAGCAGGATCCGGACGAACAGTAGGAACCAGCCCGCGAGTCGGCGGTATTCGCGGCGTTTGCGGTCCAGTGCGCTCCACACGATCGTGGCCGCCACGGCGGTGACGAAGAAGCAGAACACCAGGACCCACAGGTAGGTCTGGTCACCGCTGCCGGAGTCGGTGCGCAGGACGGCTTCGACATCGAAGACGGTGCGGCCCACCCACTCCACCAACGGGCTCGGGAAGTCCGCGTAGCCCCGGCCCCAGCTCTCGGGGACCCACTTGGTCAGTGGCCCGAGCAACGCCAGGATCGGCTGCGGATAGATCAGCAGGAACAGCCCGAAGTACACGAAACAGAACCGGAACAGGATGCGCAGCGCCGGGTTCCAGCGTCCCGGCCCTTCCGGAATCTCCGGTTCGAGGTCGATCGTCGCGTCCGCAGTCTGCACACTCATCCAAACCCCTCACGTCACATTTCCTCCGACGTTATGGAGTGCCGAGGCGTGCACGCATCAGACTCCAGAACGAATCTCGCATCCCCCTACGGAACTAATCGCCCCTGGGCGGTACGCGCGCAACATCAGGGTGGACAAGCGGAATCCCGCTGAACGGAACTGCTCGAATTCGACCCCGGAATTCCCTTCGCGAGCCAACTAGAACGAGTTACATTTCACTCAATTTCACTGCGTCAGGAGGACCAATGACGTCGGCCGACCCCAACCAGCGGCGGCAACTGACCACCAGCGAGCGCGACCTCGATGTGCTCACCGAGGAACTCACCGGATGGCTCGCCACCAAAGTCGACGCCGATGCGCCGCCGAAGGTCACCTCGCTGACCCGTCCGACGGCGGGCGGCATGTCCAGCACCACGCTGCTGTTCGAGGCCGAGTGGAGCGAGAACGGACAGCCCGCGGGCGGCTCCTTCGTGGCGCGCTTGGCGCCGGAGGACAGTTCCTTCCCGGTTTTCGAGAAATACGATCTGGCAACGCAATACGCCGTCATCGACGGCGTCGCCAAGGCCACCGATTTGCCGCTGCCGCCGCTGTGCTGGCTGGAGAACGACGAAACGGTGCTCGGGTCACCGTTCTTCGTCATGCGGCGGGTCGACGGGCGTGTGCCCGAGGACAATCCGCCGTACGTATTCCTGGGCTGGCTGTTCGATTCCACGCCCGAGGAGCGGTATCGGCTGACCCGCAATACCGTCGAGGTGATCGCCAAGATCCACGCCATCGAGAATCCGCTCGGGAAGTTCCCGATGCTGGACGGCGAGGGTTCGGCGCTGCGCCGGCATTTCGACGCCCAGAAGGCGTGGTACGACTGGGCGCTCGCGCGCGACGGCTTCCGTATTCCCTTGCTGGAGCGCGCCTTCGAACATCTGGAGGCCACCTGGCCCGCCGAGACCGAGACCGTGCTGAGCTGGGGTGACGCCCGGCCCGGCAATATCATCTTCGACGGTCACGACCCGGTGGCCGTGCTGGACTGGGAGATGGCCGCGCTCGGGCCGCGCGAGCTCGATATCGCCTGGACCATCCTGATCCACCGCTTCTTCCAGGACATCGCCACCCGCTTCGACCAGCCGGGCCTGCCCGATTACATGCGCCGCAGTCACGTCGAGGCGATGTACGAGGAATTCACCGGCCACAAGCCCGTCGACCTGGATTGGTATCTGCTCTACGCGGCGCTGCGGCACGGCATCGTCATGGGCCGCGTCAAGCGCCGCATGATCCATTTCGGCGAGGACACCGACACCGCCGACCGCGACGACTACGTCATGCACCGGCCACTGCTGGAAGCCCTGCTCGACGGCACCTACGCCTGGGATTGAGAGAACTGACCATGATCGGTCCACTGGACGAATACCCCATCCACCAGACCCCGCTGCCCATGGCGCGGGTCGGCACCAGCGATCGGAACTTCTACGACCGCAGCTATTTCAACGCCTGCGATCGCGACGGCGGCACCTTCCTGGTCACCGGGTTCGGCGTGTACCCGAACCTCGGGGTGATCGACGCCTTCGCCACCGTGCGCCGCGGGGATCAGCAGCGCGCGGTGCGGTTCTCCGATGCGCTCACCGAACGCAGCCTGGACACCAAGGTCGGCGGCTACCGCATCGAGATCGTGGAGCCCCTGCAGAAGCTTCGCGTCGTGTGCGAACACGAGGATCTGTCCTTCGACATGACCTGGGAGGGCGCCTTCCCCGTCGTGCAGGAGCAGCCGCACACCATCATCACCGGCCTGAACCGGCCCATAATCGACGCCCAGCGTTTCGCTCAGGTCGGTTCCTGGTCGGGCACCCTCGCCGTCGACGGGACCGACTTCACCGTCGACCCCGCCGTGTGGACCGGCACCCGCGACCGCTCCTGGGGCATCCGGCCCGTCGGCGACGGCGACCCGGCCGGACGCGTGGCCGACGAACCCTCCGAAGGGTTCTGGTGGCTCTACGTGCCGCTGCGCTTCGACGACTTCTCCATCATCGTCATCGTCCAGGAGGAGCCCAACGGCTTCCGCACCCTCAATGACGCCACCCGCATCTGGGCGGACGGGCGCATCGAGCAATTGGGCTGGCCGCGAGTGCATCTCACCTACAAGTCCGGCACCCGCATCCCCACCGCCCTGCGCCTGGAACTCACCACCCCCGACGGCAAACCCCTCGAAGTCGAAGTCGAGGCAGGCACCTTCGTGGCCCTGAACGTCGGCTGCGGCTACGGCGGCGACCCGGACTGGCTGCACGGCCAATGGAAGGGCCGCAACTGGTCCGAGAGCCGACTCTACGACCTCTCCGATCCCGCCCTGGCCGGCCGCATCCCCTTCGGCGTCATCGACCACGTCGGCAAGGCCCGCTGCAACGGCGCCGAAGGCTGGGGCCTGTTCGAACACGGCAGCCTCGGCCGCCACGACCCCACCGGCTTCGCCGACTGGGGCTCGGTCGCCCCCTGACTCCCCGTATCCGCGAATCACTTCCCTTGCAACCGTGATTCGCCCCGCCGCACCCGCCGGTACCAACCAGCCGGCGGGTGCGGCGGATTCGTTTCGCTAGTACCACAGGTAGTTCGCCACAGCCACCGCGCAGAGGTATTCACCGGGCAGGAACACCGCGAACCCCGCGCCGATCCCCCAGTACGGCGACCGGTCCAGCCGGCGCGCGACCCACCCCGATGCCCATGCGACGCCACCCGCGAGCGCCCAAACAACTATTGGAGATACCCAGAACTCCAACGGAATTCGCCGATAGCTCTGCACATCGTAGAGAAGGACGGACACCGCCGCCGCCACCAGGAACCCCACCGCGCCCATGACGAACCAGAGCGCCGCGAATCCCCGCCACCGGCTCTCCCCCTCGGTCGAATACACCACGACAGCAGCTTAGGTCTCGCCCCGTTCTCGAATCACCGCTGCCGCGACCGTGATCCCGGCGATCACCCGCTTGCGAACCACCAGCCGATCACTCCCCGCCGCGAGCAGTGCGGCCGCTTCCGCCACGCTGGGTGTGCCGATCGCTCGCGCGGTCCGCGCCGACGGCGTCGGGACCGCCACCGTTGCCAGCTCCTCGGGCGAGAACACCACCACCGGCACCCCGAGGTACTCCGCGGCGGCCGCGAGCCCCGGCTCTCCCGCCCGCCGATCCACCGACGTCAAACACCCGATATCCCTCTCCCCCACGGCTTCTCGCACCGCTGCCACAACCGCCTCGGGCGTCGCTCCGACCCGCATGCCCACCCCGACAGCCAGCTCACCCCGCACTCGCTCACCCGCCGCATCACCCACGACTCGAGTGTGCACCGACAATGCGCGATCGCGCCGCAACCTCATGAATCGCGTGTCCGGCCACGAAGTGATACCGCGCTCGGCGTCGAGCCGACGGCACATCCGGCGGCGCTGCAGCGGACAGCGCCCGGACATCGGCCGCCACATCGCGTACGTGCGGAGCCACCGCCACCGTGGCGATGCCGGTGGGGATCGCTGGCGTCCGGCGGGCGGGCACCCTCACACCAGGGCTGACACCCGAGCGAAATCGGTGGCGGCGGAGACGAAACGAGCCACGGCGGTGGGGTTGCCCGCCGGGTGGGTGTGCAGGTAGGAGGCGTGGACCCGGTGGGCGGCCGCGCCCTCGCGGACCGTTTCCCCGGACGGGGAACGCCAGGCCCAGGCGGGTGGGGCGGAGGCGGGTGCGGTGAGGCGGGTGCGGTGGAATTCGTGGCCGCGGACTCGTTCGCCGGGTTGCCAGAGTGGGGAGGCGGTGAGGGCTACGGCGTCTCGGTAGCCGAGGGTGAGGCGGGGGCCGAATTCGGCGTCGGCGTCGATTACTCCGGCCATGCGGTGGCCGTCGAGTGTGCGGGTGAGGTAGAGGAGGCCGGCGCATTCGGCGTGGACGGGCATGCCTGCGCGGGCGCGGTGGGCGATCGCTTCCAGGAGGGGGGTGTTGGCGGCCAGGTCGGCGGCGTGTTCTTCGGGGAAGCCGCCGGGGAGGACCAGGCCCGCTGTGCCGGAAGGCAGTTCATCGCGCAGGGGGTCGAAGGCTACTACGCGTGCGCCGGCTGCTCCGAGGAGTTCGCGGTGCTCGGCGTAGCCGAAGGTGAAGGCTGCGCCACCGGCTATGGCCACGACCGGACCGGCCGGCGAGAGACTCGTCGGCGCCGGGGCGGCTGCGACGGCTGCGCCTGCCTTTCCGTTCGGCGCGGAACTGGTCGATACGGCAGCCGCGGATCCGGTAGAGCCGTCGACCGGGTCCGCAGCGTGCAGTTCGTCGGCCGGGTTCCATTGCGGTCCTGCTGTACTCGAGGCGGCCAAGGCTACGATGGCGGGGAGGTCGATGTGTGCGGTGACCAGTTCGGTCATGGCGTCGGTGGCGGCGTGGGCGGCGGTGCCGTGTTCTACTGCGGGGATCAAGCCGAGATGGCGTGAGGGGACCGCCAATTCGGCCATGCGCGGGAGAGCGCCCAGGACGGGGAGGCCGACTCGGGCGCAGGCGGCGCGGAGGACCTGTTCGTGGCGTTCGCTGCCGACGCGGTTGAGAATTACTCCGCCGAGGCGGATTCCGGTGTCGAAGGTGGCGAAACCGTGCAGGAGGGCGGCGAGGCTCTGGCTGTGGCCGCGGGCGTCGACGACCAGGATGACGGGGGCGCCGAGCATGGCCGCGATCTGGGCGGTGGAGCCTTCGGCGACGGGGGCGGTGTTGTTTTCGTCGATACGGCCGTCGAACAAGCCCATGACGCCTTCGACCACGGCGATATCGCAGCCCCGGCTGCCGTGCCGGTACAGCGGGACCACCCGCTCCGCGCCGACCAGGACCGGGTCGAGGTTGCGGCCGGGGCGGCCGGCGGCGAGGCCGTGGTAGCCGGGGTCGATGTAGTCCGGCCCCACCTTGAACGGCGCGACCCGATGTCCGGCCCGCCGCAGCGCGCCGATCAAACCGGTGGCGAGGGTGGTCTTGCCGCTGCCCGAAGCCGGGGCGGCGATCACCACCGCGGGCACACTCACCATTCGATGCCCCGCTGGCCCTTGCGGCCCGCGTCCATGGGGTGCTTCACCTTGGTCATCTCGGTGACCAGGTCGGCGGCGTCGATGAGTGCTTGCGGGGCATCACGACCCGTGATCACGACATGTTGGTTGCCGGGGCGGTTGCGCAGGGTTTCGACGACCTCGTCGACATCGACCCAGCCCCACTTCATCGGGTAGGTGAACTCGTCGAGGACGTAGAAACGGTGTTGTTCGGCGGCAAGGCGACGCGCGATCTCCTGCCAGCCCGCCAGGGCGGCTGCGGCGTGGTCCTCATCGGTGCCGTGCTTGCGGGTCCACGACCAACCCTCGCCCATCTTGTGCCATTCGACTGCGCCGCCCGCACCCTTTTCCTCGTGCAGCTGACCGAGGGTGCGGAAGGTGGCTTCTTCGCCCACTTTCCATTTCGCGCTCTTCACGAATTGGAAGACCGCGATGTCGAAGCCCTGGTTCCAGGCGCGCAGGGCCATGCCGAAGGCGGCGGTGGATTTGCCCTTGCCGGGGCCGGTGTGCACCGCCAGGACCGGCTGATTGCGCCGTTGCCGAGTCGTGAGTCCGTCGTCGGGAATGCTTTCCGGCAGCGGAACACCCTTGGGCATCGAACGAGCTCCTTTCACCGCGCGGCCTGCTCTGGCCACTCGCCCCCAACGGTGCCATACCGGGGGCGCGGCGCCACCGGCGGGCGTGGCTGGGCGCGGGGTGCGGAGCGCTCGGGTCCGCGCGGTGCGGAGCGCTCAGGTCAGAGCGTGCGCGATCGCCGAGAAGATCCGCCCGATGCCGGCACCGACTGCGTGTAGCACGCCGGGCGTCACGGCCTCGGCCGCGCCCATCACGGCCTCACCGGCCACATCCCCACCGGCTTCGGCCACCTCTCTGCGGCGGCGTGACCTGTTGCGACGAAAGATCCCCATACCGTTCAGACGAATCGGGGGGTCGGGGAGTTCCATCCAGGAACGCTCGTGGCTGTGTTTAATTTGCCTCCGCTTCGCTCCGGCGGGGTTCGGGGCCTGACGGTCTCGATTTTTCCCTCCCTCCGCGCACGCCGGAGCTCCTCCGCTTCGCTCCCCCGCTCCGACGCACGCTCCACTCAGTCCAAAATCGAGACGGCCCCGAACCCACACAGCGAGTCCACCAACTGTCATCCCTACAGTTCATTGCCAGTTCGCCTGCGGCGGACGGGGCCGGATAGACCAACCCGGTCACCGCATAAGGGGATCGCCTGCGGCGGACGGGGCCGGATAGACCAACCCGGTCACCGCATAAGGGGATCGCCTACGGCGGACGGGAGCGGATAGACCAACCCGGTCACCGCATAAGGGGATCGCCTGCGGCGGACGGGGCCGGATAGACCAACCCGGTCACCGCATAAGGGGGTCGCCTGCGGCGGACGGGAGCGGATAGACCAACCCGGTCACCGCATATGGGGATCGCCTGCGGCGGACGGGAGCGGATAGACCTCCCTGTGTCGGTTGAACGGGTGGGGTGTGTCGTCGGTGCCGGGGGTGGTGGACGGGGTCAGGCTGCGTTGGTGGCTCGGACTAGTCCTGCTACGGCGTCGCCGGTTAGTTCGGATAGTTGCAGGTAGCCGGCGCGTAGTTCGGTGGCCAGGTCGCGGGCTAGGCCGAGGCGGATCATGCCGCGTTCACAGTCGACGACCATGGCGGTGATGGAGTCGGCGGCGAGGAGGCGGGCGGCGGCGCGGGCGCGGGGGACGGGGTCGGGGCCGCCGGTGGCTCGGCCGTCGGTGAGCATGACCAGGAGTGGGCGGCGGTGGGGGTCGCGGGCTCGCTCTCGGCGGAGGACTTCTCGGGCCTTCAGGAGGCCTTGGGCCAGCGGGGTTTTGCCGCCGGTGCGCATGTCGCTCAGGCGGCGGACCGCTATGTCTACCGAGGACGTGGGTGGGAGAACGAGTTCGGCGTCCTGGCCTCGGACGGTGATCACCGCTACCTTGTCGCGGCTTTGGTAGGCGTCGCGGAGCAAGGCGATTACTGCGCCGGTGACCGCGGAGAGGCGGTCGCGGGAGGCCATGGAGCCGGAGGCGTCCACGACGAAGACGACCAGGTTTCCTTCGCGCCCTTCGCGATACGCGCCGCGCAGGTCGCCGGGGGCGAATTCCAGTGGTCCGGTCGAGCGGCCGCGGGCGCGCTGGTGGGGGGCCGCGGCGAAGATGGTGCCGAGCAGGTGCAGGCCGGTGCCGGTCTCGGCGATGGCGCGCACGACGCGGCCGTTGCGGGTGCGGGCGCGGGAGCGGCGGCCGGGGGCGCCTTCGCCGATGCCGGGGACCTCCCAGCGGGGCGGCTTGGCGATCGACCGGGTGGGTGCGGCGGTACGGCCCTCGCGGGCGGGGCGGCCCTGCGCGTCGGACTCGCCCCGCGAATCAGGCTCGCCCCGGGAGTCGGGTTTGTTGGACGAATCCTGGCTGCTGCCAGTGGAATTCGGATCGCCTGTCGAATCCGACCCGGCGGGGTCGCTGGAGTGCGGCGTATCCGGTCCATGCCGGGTGGACGACGATTCGGGCGAATCCGCTCCTCCCCCAGGCGAATCGGGTCCGCCGTCGGGGTCGTCGTCCGGCCCCTGCGAGCCGTCCTCGGTCAGGTGCTGCGGCCCCGCATCGTCCTGCGGGACCGCTTCACCTTTTCCCAGGTCGTCGGCACCGCCGTCCTGCTGCTCGGCCCGCGCGGCTTCCTCGGCCGCCTGCTGCATGGCGTCGTCGAGTTGTTCCTCGCTGATTCCCGGCTCGTCGAAGGGATCTCGGCGGCGGCGGTGCGGGAGGGCCAGTTCGGCTGCGATCCGGACGTCGGCCTCGGTCACCTCGGCGCTGCCCCGCCACGCGGCGTGGGCGGTGGCGGTGCGGGCCACGACCAGGTCGGCGCGCATGCCGTCGACGTCGAAAGCTGCGCACAGGGCGGCGATTCGGCGGAGTTCCACATTGTCGAGTTCGACATCGGCGAGCCGGTCGCGGGCGGTCAGGATGCGTTCCGCGACATCGCGATCGGCGGCGGCGTAGCGGGCGGCGAAGGCGGCCGGATCGGCTTCGTAGTCGAGGCGGCGGCGGACGACCGCCATGCGCACGTCCACGTCCCGGGAGGCGACGACGTCGACCGTCAGGCCGAAGCGGTCGAGGAGCTGGGGGCGGAGTTCGCCTTCTTCCGGGTTCATGGTGCCGACGAGCACGAATCGCGCGGGGTGCGAATGGGATACGCCGTCGCGTTCGATGTGCACCCGGCCCATGGCGGCCGCATCGAGGAGCACGTCCACCAGATGGTCGTGCAGCAGGTTCACTTCGTCCACGTACAGCACGCCGTGGTGCGCCGCGGCCAGCAGACCGGGTTTGAACGCCTGCTCCCCGTCGCGCAGCACCCGTTCCAGGTCCAGGGAGCCCACGACGCGGTCCTCGGTGGCGCCGACCGGCAGCTCCACCAGCCGCGCGGGACGCGCGCCGCTCTCGTCCACGACCGGCGGCAGCAGCTGCGCGAGCGCACGCACCACGGTCGACTTGGCGGTGCCCTTCTCGCCGCGCACCAGCACGCCGCCGATGCCGGGATGCACCGCACACAGGATCAACGCCAGCTGCAACCGCTCCTGCCCGACGACCGCCGAGAACGGGAACCCGGCCTCATCACCGGACGACCCGCCCGCGCGCACGGATTCGGAATACGGAGCCACAGAGGAAACGGACACGCCCCCAACTCTATGCGCGCCGCTCATGGCGGCCTTCGCTACCCCAGCCGTCAAAGCCGCCCCCTCGTCATCCCGGCATGCTTTTGGCCGGGATCTCACCCAGCGTGGTGGATTCCGGCCAAAAGCGCGCCGGAATGACGAGGACGGCGCCGGTATGACGAGGACGGCCCCGGAACGACGAGGACGACGCTGGTATGACGAGGACGACGCTGGTATGACGAGGACGGCGCCGGAAAAGGTCGCGCCCGCCGTGGTGATCCACAGCGGGCGCGATGACGAGCCGATCAGCCTCGGCGCATCGGAACGTGCGGGATGCCGTCGTCCATGAATTCCTCGCCGTCGACCTTGAAGCCGTGCTTGGCGTACATGTCGGCCAGGTAGCTCTGAGCGTTCAGGCGCACGGTCGCCGAGCCGGCCTCGGCCAGGGCGGCCTGGAGCACACGGTTGGAGTAGCCGTGGCCGCGCGCGGACGGGGTGGTGCACACGCGGCCGATGCGGAAGGACTTCACGCCGTTCTCGTGTTCCTCGAGCAGGCGCAGGGTGCACACGATGTCACCCTCGTCGTCGAGCCAGAAGTGGCGGGTTTCCGGGAGCAGGTCGAAGCCGTCGAGTTCCGGGTAGGCGCATTTCTGCTCGACGACGAACACCTCGACGCGCAGTTTCAACAGCTTGTACAGCGTCGCGGTGTCGAGATCTTCGGCCCACGACCTTTTGAGAGCAACCGTTGACATCATCGATTGTTGCTATCACAACTACGCGTGAGAAGAAACCCCGGCGTGCTTCGGCGTGTTGGTTCCGTCCAGGTGCAGCGCCTTGTTGGACCAGTCCCAGACCTCCTGGAACAGCGCCTGATTCTCGGACAGCTTCACACCCAGCGAGGGCACCATCTGCTTGAGTTTCGGCTCCCAGCCATCGAATTCGCGCGGGAAGCACTTCTTCATGACATCGAGCATGGCGCTCACACAGGTGGACGCGCCCGGGGACGCGCCGAGCAGACCGGCAATGGTGCCGTCCTCGGCCGCCACGACCGCGGTGCCCAGTTCCAGCACGCCGCCCGCGCCCTTGCGGCGGATGACCTGCACACGCTGGCCGGCGATGATCAGATCCCAGTCGTGGCCGTCGGCGCGCGGGATGAACTCCTCCATCACGCCCACCCGGCCGGCCTGCGACTTGAGCAGCTCGGAGACCAGGTAGTTGACCAGACCCATCTCGGTGACGCCGACGCCGAGCATGGAGAACAGGTTGTTCGGCTTGACCGACTTGATGAGGTCGGTCAGCTTGCCGTCCTTGAGGAACTTCGGCGTCCAGCCGGCGTACGGGCCGAACAGCAGGCCGCGCTCACCATTGATGACGCGAGTGTCCAAGTGCGGCACCGACATCGGCGGCGCGCCGACCGAAGCCTGGCCGTACACCTTGGCCTCGTGCTGGGCGATCAGGTCCGGGTTGGTGCAGCGCAGGAACAGGCCCGACACCGGGAAACCGCCGAAACCGGAGATCTCCTTGATGCCCGACTTCTGCAGCAGCGGCAGCGCGCCGCCGCCCGCGCCGACGAACACGAACTTGGACTTGATGACCCGCACCTTGCCATTGCGCAGGTTGCGGACCTTGACCATCCAGGAGCCGTCGGACTGCTTGGTCAGATCCTTGACCTCGTGCCCGAAGGCGATATCCGCACCGGACGCGCCGAGGTAGGCGAGCAGCTCCTTGGTGAGCTCGCCGAAGTCGATATCGGTGCCGGACTCGGTCCAGTTCAGCGAGACCGGATCGGAGAAGTCGCGGCCCTTGGCCATGAGCGGTAGTCGCCGCGTGAACTCGTCGGCGTCGTCGATGAACTCCATGCCCTGGAACAGCGGATGCCGCGACAGCGCCTCGTAGCGCTTGCGCAGGTACTCCACGCCGGCCGCGCCGTGGGTGAAGCTCACGTGCGGAATCGGGTTGATGAAGTTCGACGGGTTGGCCAGCACGCCGTTCTCGACCGCGTAGGACCAGAACTGGCGCGACACCTGGAAGCGCTCGTTGATGTCGACGGCCTTGGTGATCTCGACCTCGCCCTTGGCGTTCTGCGGCGTGTAGTTCAGCTCGCACAGCGCGGAGTGGCCGGTGCCGGCGTTGTTCCACGGGTCGCTGGACTCGGCGGCGGCAGCGTCGAGCCGCTCGAAGAGGGTGATCGACCAATCGGGCTGCACCTGTCGAAGCAGTGCGCCGAGGGTGGCACTCATGATGCCGGCACCGATGAGGACTACATCGGTCTTTTCAATCGTGGCAGCGTTCGACACGGCGTTGATCGACTTCCTTGTCTTTGTATGGCAACCCAGCGGCGCTTAGGTTACCCGTCGTTCACCTAAGACCGATTGTGCCCCTGGACACGTGGAAATCCCGCAACGAAAAGGCCGAATGTGAGAGATACCTCCACACGCCATCTCGGGACGGCGGCGTTAGCCTTGGGCATGTGAGCTCCGATACGTCGTCCACCGCGACCACCTCCGCCCCCGCGCAGGCCACGGGTTCCTGGCAGCCCGATGTGCTCGGAGCGGACTATCAGCAACTGACCATCCCGCTGGGCCCGGACCCCGACGGCGAGGGCGATGTGGCGGGCACGCTGGTGCGCTACGCGCCCGCCGAACGCCCGACCGTGACCCGGGCCGTGCTGTACGTGCACGGGTTCACCGACTACTTCTTCCAGGAGCACCTGGCCCAGCACATGGCCGCGCGCGGGTACGCCTTCTACGCGCTGGATCTGCGCAAGTGCGGGCGTTCCTCGCGGGCCGGGCAAACCCCGCACTATGTCAGCGATCTGGCGCTCTACGACGCCGAGTTGAATCGCTCGCTGGAGATCGTGCGGGAGGAGACCGGGCTGCCGGTGCTGGTCATGGGGCATTCGACCGGCGGGCTGGTGACCTCGCTGTGGCTCAACCGCCTCAATTCGGCGGGCGGCACGCGCGCGCAGGGCATTACCGGGCTGGTGCTCAACAGCCCCTGGTTCGACCTGCAGGGGCCGGCGTACTACCGCTCGGTGGGCACGGCGCTGATTCACGGCATCGGCCGGTTGAGCGCCATGACCAAGCTGCCGCTGGGCGTCATCTCCACCTATGGCGACAGCCTGCATCACACCGCCTCCGGTGAATGGGATTACAACCTGGACTGGAAACCGTTGACCGGCTTCCCGGTTCACGCCGGCTGGCTGCGCGCCATCCGTCGCGGGCACGCCCGCGTGCATCAGGGCCTGGATGTCGGCGTGCCCACGCTGGTGCTGCGGTCCAAGATCACCAAGTTCATGAGCAAGTACGGTCCGGCCGCCGATGTGTCCGATGTGGTGCTCGATGTGCGCCAGATTCAGCGCTGGTCGGGCTGCCTCGGCGATCGCACCAATATCGTCCCCATCGAAGGCGCACGTCACGACGTGTTCCTGTCGTCGGAGAAGCCGCGCACCGAGGCGTTCGCCGAGTTGGATTCCTGGCTGGAGTGGCTGTCGGCTACGTCACCAGAAGCTGGTGCGTAGCACGATCTCGGTGGCCAGCTCGCTGCCGGCTTCGGTGGCCACGTCCGCGACATCGACCGGCACCAGCCGGAATTCGCCGTAGACGTGGCGGCCGGAGGCTTCGGCGAGCTCCGGCGGCAGCCGCTTGGTGGCCAGCAGGGTGGTGGGGATCTCCACCGGCGGGCAGCTGGAATCCGCGATGGTCCCGTCCGCGCCGGGGGTGGCGGGATGGCCGCTACCGGCGGCGATGAGGCTCATGAACCGGCCGAAGCCGCGCGCGGCCAGCTGCCAGGCCAGCGCCGCGCCGGCGCCGCAGCCGACCAGATTGGCCCAGGGCACGCGCAGTTCGTCGAGGATGGCGAAGACCGTCGTGGTGTCGAGACCCTCCGCGGTCTCGATGACGATGGTGCGCAAATCCGAGGTCTGCAGCCGGGCGCAGACCTCGTCGTACACGTCGGCCGGATCGCCCGCATCGGGTAGCAGGACCACGTGGTGCCGGGATTCATTGCCTCCGACCCGCACGGTCCATACGCGGTCACCGACCGTGATCCGCCGAGATTCCATATCGAATTACGCTACACGGCCGCCGGAGGTCCCCGGCGGGAGTCGCACGGATTGCTGTGAGCGGCGTCACCGATGAACAGTGAGTGTCGGCAGGTCGACGGGAGCCCCACCGGCGATGAGCTTTTCGAGTGCGGCGAGGTCGAGATGGGCCGCCATGAGGTCGGCCAGCAGGTCCAGCTGCCTGGTGCGCTCGTCTGCAACCGAAACGTCTTCTGCCCCAATGAAATCCGCGCGACCAGCCGCAACGGCGACCGCGCGCAGCCAGGCTCGGCGGAATTCGTCGGATTCCAGCGCGCCGTGCAGGTGCGTGCCCCAGATCGCCCCGCGCACACTGCCTTCGGGGATTCCGTCGAGCTCGAGCCAGGGCTCGTCGCCGCTGAACCGCACCCGGCCGTGGTGAATCTCATAGCCGCGCACCGGGATTTCCCCGCTGTGACCGGCGGAACGGCGCAGCACCTTGGGATCGGCGAACTCGATCTCGAGATCCAGCAGGCCCAGTCCCGGAACCTCGCCGGCCCCGGACTCGACGTCGTCGGCGATGACCCGGCCGAGCATCTGATAGCCGCCGCAGATGCCGAGGATCGGGCCGCCGGCCGCCGCGCGCTCGGTGAGCGCCGCGGCAAGGCCCGTGCGGCGCAACCACTCGAGATCGCTGACGGTGGCCTTGCTGCCCGGCAGCACCACGAGATCGGCCCCGGCCAGCCGGGAGGGATCGTCCACCCAGCGAACCGCGACGCCGGGCTCACAGGCCAGGGCCTCGACATCGGTGGAGTTCGAGATCCGTGGGAGCCGGATGGCCGCGACCGTCAGCCAGGTCCCGCCCAGCGGCGGCCGGGGTCGCCCGACCGGCGCGTCGGCGACGGTGCCGAGCGAGTCCTCGGCGTCGATCCACAGGTCCTCGGCGAAGGGAAGCACCCCGAGGGTGGGCCGCCCGGTGAGCTCGGTGAGCTGATCGATGCCGGGCCGCAGCAGCTCCACGTCACCGCGGAACTTGTTGACGATGAATCCGGAAATCAACTGCTGGTCTTCGGGTTCCAGGATGGCCACGGTCCCGAACAGATGCGCCAGCACTCCCCCGCGATCGATATCGCCGACGAGCACCACGGGCAGCGCCGCCGCCCGCGCCAGCCCCATGTTCGCCAGATCCGTTGCGCGCAGGTTGATCTCGGCGGGCGAACCCGCGCCCTCACAGATCACCACATCGAATTCCGCCCGCAGCGAAGCCAATTCCGCGGCCACGAGGGCCCGCAGCTCGGTCCGATGCCGAAAGTAGTCCTTGGCCCCGACGGTGTCGATCGCCTTGCCCCGCACCACCAGCTGCGAGCGCCGATCACTGCCCGGCTTCAACAGCACCGGATTGAACCGCACGCTCGGCTCCAGCCCGCACGCCCGCGCCTGCAACGCCTGAGCACGCCCGATCTCCCCGCCGTCCAGGGTGACGACGGAGTTGTTGGACATGTTCTGCGCCTTGAACGGCGCGACCCGCACGCCCTGCCGCGCCAGCATCCGGCAAAGCCCGGCCACAACAACGCTTTTGCCCGCGTCAGAGGTAGTACCGGCAACCAGCAGCGCGCCCTTCACACGCACTGCCCTCCGTCAAGGCGGCGCAGTCCTCCGTCAACACCACGCAGCCCTCCTTCAGTGGGGCGCAGCCCTCGGTCATCCCGGCGTGCTTGTGGCCGGGATCCACCGCGAGATTCCGGCCAAGAGCACGCCGGAATGACAGGGCAAGAGTTCCGCGCCGGGATAGTGAGGAGACGGTTCCGCGCCGGGATGGCGAGGAGACGGTTCCGCGCCGGAATGACGAGGCGCCCGCCGAGGCGCCCGCTCACGGCAGGGTGAGGATTTCCGCGCCGTCGTCGGTGACCACCAGCGTGTGCTCGAACTGCGCGGTCCACTTGCGGTCCTTGGTGACCACGGTCCAGCCGTCGTTCCAGATCTCGTAGTCGATGCCGCCCAGGTTGATCATGGGCTCGATGGTGAAGGTCATGCCGGGCTCGATGACGGCGTCCACGGCCGGCTGGTCGTAGTGCAGGATGACCAGGCCGCTGTGGAAGGTGGGTCCGACGCCGTGGCCGGTGAAGTCGCGCACCACGCCGTAGCCGAACCGGTTGGCGTAGGACTCGATGACGCGGCCGATGACATTGAGCGCGCGGCCCGGCCGCACCGCCTTGATGGCGCGCATGGTGGCTTCCTCGGTGCGCTCGACCAGCAGCCGCACCTCCTCGTCCACGTCACCGGCGAGGAAGGTCTTGTTGGTGTCGCCGTGCACGCCGTCGATGAACGCGGTCACGTCGATGTTCACGATGTCGCCGTCCTCGATCACCGTCGAGTCCGGGATGCCGTGGCAGATGACCTCGTTCAGCGAGGTGCAGCAGGACTTGGGAAAACCCTTGTAGCCCAGCGTCGACGGGTACGCCCCGTGATCGATCATGTACTCGTGCGCGATCCGGTCCAGCTCATCGGTGGTCACACCGGGCGCGACCGCCTTGCCGGCCTCCTCCAGGGCCTGCGCCGCGATCTTGCCGGCAATGCGCATCTTCTCGATGGTCTCCGGGGTCTGCACCCAGGGCTCGTGTCCTTCGTTGGCCGTCTTCTTCCAGACGTATTCGGGCCGCTCGATGGATTTCGGCACCTCACGGATGGGCGACTGGGTGCCGGGAACGAGGGGTTTGCGGGTGCGCACAGACATGGATCAAGACTATCCGCCCGGCCGGAGTGCCTCGCCGCATGCGTCCACTTGTTCCGCCCGACCCGGTGCCGCCGGGTTCAGGGCCCGGCGGGCGGTGCGAGTTCGGTCAGCTCCCGGATCAGCGCCGCCAGGGTCCACTCCCGCCAGCGCCGCGGCGACCAGCCGCGCGCGCCGACGAGCAGGGTGTAGTTCTCCGGGCCGAGCAGCGCCAGCATGATGTCGGCGGCCTCGGCGACGGTGAGCCCGTCGCGCAGTGGTGTTTTCGCGGCCAGTGCGGCGGCGAAGGTGTGCTGCACGGTGGCGCGCTGCTCGATATTGGTGGTCCAGATGCCGGCCAGTTCCGTATCGGTGGCGGCGGCTCCGCGCACCACTTCGAGCAGCGGCGCGGCGCGTTGCAGGATCTCGGCCGCGCCCTCGACCTGTGCGCGCAGCTGGGCGATCGGGTCCGGGTCGGCCAGTGCGTCGGTCGTCCACGATCGCTCGAGGGTGGGCACCGGTTCGTCGTCACCGGCAATGGCCTGATCGAGCGCGGCGGTGAGCAGGGCCCGCTTGTTGCCGAGGGAGTAGTAGACGGTCTGCTCGCCCACCCCGGCTCGCGCGGCGACGGCCGCGATGCTGGTCACGGCGTAGCCGTCGGAGACGAACAGCTCGGTGGCCGCCCGCACGATCCGGGTCCTGGTCGCGCGGGCCCGCGCTTTGCGGCCGTCTTCTTTCACCATGCCGACTTACTGTAGTGCCACTACTAAAACTTTGCCAACACTCTTGACTGTAGCGGCACTACTAAAACATTCTTGTAGCGTGACTACGAAAACAAGAGCGGCGCTCCTGCTGCTCACCTCGGTCGAATTGCTCGTCTTCCTGGAAGGGTCCGTGGTGAACGTGGCCCTACCGGCCATGACCACCGCGCTCGGGCTGACCCCGGCGGGCGCCGCGTGGGTGGTCAACGCGTATCTGCTCACCTTCGGCGGCCTGCAATTGGTCGCGGGGCGCATGGCCGACCTGTTCGGGCGGCGACGCGTCTTCCAGATCGGCCTGGCGCTGTTCACCGCCGCGTCTCTGGCGGCGGCGTTCGCGCCGAATGCCGGATGGCTGATCGCGGCGCGCGCGGTGCAGGGCATGGGCGGCGCGATCGTCATTCCCGCCCAGCTGGCCCTGCTGTCGGCGATCTTCACCGAACCCGCCGCGTACCGAAAGGCTTTCGCGGTGTGGAGCGCCATGGGTGCGGCCGGCGCGGCCATCGGCGTCTCGCTGGGCGGGGTGCTCACCGAATGGTTCGGCTGGCCCGCGATCTTCCTGATCAATGTGCCGGTCGGACTGCTGGTCCTGATCGCGAGCGCACGCCTGCTGCCCGGTGACGAGCTCGCCTCGCGTGATGCCGGAAGACTCGATCCGGCAGGCGCTTTCAGCGCCACGGCCGGATTGCTGGCGCTGGTCTACCTGGCCTCGGAGCTGCCGGGCCGCGGTATCGACGCGGTCACCCTCGCCGCCGCGGCGCTGACCTTCGCCTGCGCCCTCGTCTTCGTGCGCAATCAGCGACGCAGTGCCGCGCCCGTGGTGCCCAACGCGCTGTTGCGCCTGCGGGCCGTGCATGCCGGGTCCGCGGCGAATTTCATTCTCGGAGCGGCCCATGTGCCCGCGTTCGTGCTGATCACGATCATGCTCCAGGAGCACTTCCACTACTCGGCCATCGCCGCCGGGTTCGCGGTGTTGCCCATCGCGCTGCTGAATCTCGTTGTCGCCCGCACGATCGTGCCCAAGGCCATGGAACGCTACGGCGCGCGCCTCGTCCTGGCGGCCGGAATGGCATTGCAGGCCATCGGTTTGGCAGGTTACGCGCTGTTCCTGACACCGGGCGCGGGATATCTGACCGTGGTGTTGCCGGTGAGCCTGGTCTTCGCCGTCGGCTTGCCCCCGGTGTTCGTGGGCGCGACCGCGCCGGTGCTGCGCGCGGCGGCGGACGCCGACAAGGGCGCGGCCTCCGGTGTGGTGAATACCGTTCAGCGCCTGGGCGCTTCGCTCGGCTTGACCGCCGCGCTCATCGTCGCCGCGAGCATAGGCGGTACCACCGGCCTGCGAATCGACTTCGCCGCGGCAGCACTGCTGGCAGCCCTCGGCGTCGTGGTGGCACTCGCCTGGTACTCCCCCGACCGCACCCGCGAACTGGTCGGAGCCCGATCGACAATGGAGAACGCACGACCGATTCCCGGAGCGGACGAGGCGGCATGAGCAGCGCGAAAGGAATCGTGATTCTCGGCGGGTACGGCACGGTCGGCCGCGAGGCCGCCACCCGCCGACCCGGGATCGGGCGATTGATGCGCGGCCGCGCGGTCGAAGCCGCGCTCGCGCGGGTGCATGTGGGTTCGGATCGATTCGCGCTGAAGGTCGAATCCGACGTCGCCGGTGCGTGGTTCACCGGCCGCAGGCAGAGCCGGGCGACCGGGCTGGTGGCGGCGCTGCTGGCCGAGCGGGTGCATCGGTTCCCGCCCGGCGTCCGCCATATCGAGCAGCTGGTCGAGCCCGTCGAGTTCCTCGCCGAGCTGCACCGGTACGGCTTCACCGCCGGTTCCGATACCGGGAATACTTCCGGACCATGGTCCGTTTAGCCTGTTGGTTGATCCGGAAACAAATCGGATATCGATACAGGAAGCGGGGCTCGAGCCGTGGAATTGGGACTGACGACATTCGCCGAGACGCACCCGGTCGGCGGCAACGGCCCGGTGCCGACCGCGGGCGAACGACTGCGCCAGGTGGTCGAGGAGGCCGTGGCCACCGAACAGGCCGGGCTCGATGTGTACGGCGTGGGCGAACATCACCGCAAGGACTTCGCCGCCTCCTCGCCGGCCATGGTGCTCGCGACCATCGCGGGCCGCACCGAGCGCATTCAGCTGACGAGCGCGGTGACCGTGCTCAGCTCCGCCGACCCGGTCCGCGCCTACCAGGACTTCGCCACTCTCGACGGGTTGTCCAACGGCCGCGCCGAGCTCATGGCCGGGCGGGGGTCGTTCATCGAATCCTTCCCGCTGTTCGGCTACGACCTGTCCGATTACGACGAGCTGTTCGAGGAGAAGCTGGCCCTGCTGCTGAAGCTCCGCGAGGACGAGCCGGTCACCTGGTCGGGCAAGTTCCGCGCACCCCTCAACGACGTGGTGGTCTATCCGCGCACCGAGAACCGTCCGCTCCCGGTGTGGATCGCCGTGGGCGGCAGCCCCGAATCCGTGGTTCGCGCAGGCCTTTTGGGGCTGCCCCTGGCCATCGCGATCATCGGCGGTCAACCGGCCCGCTTCAAGCCCCTGGTCGACCTCTACCATCGCGCCCTCGACGAGGGCGGCTACGAACCGCAGCCGGTCGCGGTCCACGCCCACGGCTATGTGGCCGAAACCGACGAGCAAGCGGTCTCGGACTTCTACGCCCCCTACGCCCGCGCCATGTCCGGCATCGGCCGCGAGCGCGGCTGGGGCCCGATGACCCCGGAACAGTTCTCCGCCCTGCGTTCCCAGAGCGGTTCCCTGTTCGTCGGCACCCCCGACTACGTCGCGAGCAAGATCGCCGACATTCGCGACACCCTCGGCCTGGACCGCTTCATGCTGCACACCAGCGTGGGCACCCTCGAGCACGAGAAGGTCCTGCGCAATATCGAGTTGCTCGGCGCGAAGGTGGCTCCGCAGGTCCGCTGATGATCAGCGCAGGGCGGCACGGCCTTTCAGGCGGCCGAGCACGATCAGCGCGACGAGCGTCACCAGGACGAGCAGGGTGGTGCTGGCCGCGGCGTCGAAGACCTCGCCGCGGTCGGTGGCCGCGAAGATGGTGACGGGCAAGGTCTTCCAGCTCGCGGGGTAGACCATGATGGTCGCGCCGAGTTCACCCATGGACAGGGCGATGGCCAAGCCCGCGGCCGCGCCCAGTGCGGGGAGCAAGAGCGGCAGGGTGATTCGGAAGAGCACCCGGGCCGGGCCCGCGCCCAGGGATTCCGCCGCCTGCTGATAGCCGGGGTCCAGCCGGTCCAGCGCCGCCGAGACGCCGCTGAAGGCGTAGGCCAGGACGAGAACCGTATGCGCCAGGATGACAATCCATTTGGTGCCGCCGAGCAGCAGTGGCCGCTCGTTGAAGGCGATGAGCACGCCCAGCCCGATTGCCACCGACGGCACCGCCACGGGCACGTGGAAGACGGCATCGGTCGTGCTGCGCAACCATTTCGGGGCTTCCCGGGCGGCGAGCGCGGCCCAGGTACCCAGGACGAGGGCGATGCCGCCCGCCAGCAGCGCGGTCTGCAAGCTGACCGAAAGGCTGGCGGCCTGCTCACCGGAGAGCGCCTCGCCGAAGTTGGCGAATCCGAGATCCGAAGGCAGCGGCCCGGTCCAGCTCCCGGCCAGCGCGGCGGCCACCACGGTCGCGATGGGCGCCACGAACACGACCGTGACGACCACGGCGAACACCGCGAGCACGGCGAGGCGACCGCGACGAGTCCAGACCAGCATGGTCAGCTCTCCTTCCGGTTTCCGGTCAAGCGGGCGAAGATCACGCGATAGCCGATGTACAGGCTCAGCGAGAGCAGCACCTGGACGGTGGCCAGCACGGCCGCGCCGGGCAGGTCGAAGGTGACGATGCCGCGGGTATAGATGAGCGCGGGCAAGGTGATCACGCCCTTGGCCCCGGTGAACAGCACAATGCCGAACTCGTTGAGGGTCAACAGGAGTACGAGACTCCCGCCCGCCGCGAGCGCGGGCCACGCCTCGGGCATGACCACCTGCCGCAGCACCCGCCACGGCGAAGCGCCGAGACTCGAAGCCACATCGAGCTGTTCCCGCGGCAGCTGCGCGAACGCCGCAAGCAGCGGCCGCACCACGAACGGCGTGAAGAAGGTGATCTCGGCGAGAATGACACCCCACGGCGTGCTGAGAAAGTTCAACGCCGGTTCCGTGCTGCCTGTGATCTCCCCGATGAGCGCATTCACCGCGCCCGCCGTTCCGTAGAGAAACGTGAATGCCAGCGTCACCAGGAACGACGGCAGCGTGAGCACGGTGTCGATGAGCCTCCCCACCACCTGCGACCCCGGAAACGGAATGAACGCCAGCACGATCGCGAGAAAGGTGCCCAGCACCAGGCAGCCGATGGTCGACGACACCGCGATGGACACCGTGCGCCACAAGGCATTCCGGAACAACTCCTCCCCCAGCACACTCGTCCAGGTCCCGGTGCCCGGCGCGCCGTCCTTGGTCCGCGTGGACTCCAGCAGCACGCGCCCGATCGGGTAGACCGCGATGAGCAGGACCACCAGCACCGGCGGCAGCGTCCACAGGATCGGCTTCCAACCGCGAACGGGCGGATGCGATTCCGGCGCCGCCGGCGCGGCCGGAGATTCGAGCAGAGCGGTCACGGCCGATCCCCCTCACGGATCGCCGTGCCACTCCGGCCCGCATCCCGCGCACTGCTCGCCGCGGCGCACCCACCCGCACCTCGAGCGCAGGCTATTGCGGCGCTCATGCGCGCACCTCGGGATCCGTTGTTGCGGATTCGGTTCCGATTCCCGGCGGGATCAGCACGCCTGCGGGGTCGGCGAACTGCACACCCACGTGGTCACCGGCGGTGAGCGGGGTGTGGCCGGGGACGTCTGCGGTGAACTCGACCGGGATTCCGGCGACTTCCAGGTGCAGGCGCGTTGAGGCGCCCTTCCACACGCTCGTGATCACGGTGCCGCGCAGCGCATCTCGCTCGGTGAGCGGCACGATTCGCACGGTATGCGGGCGCACGCACAGGTGGGCTTCGGCATTGGGCGCCCAGTCGGGCCTGCCCACTCCGGCGGACGGCGCTTCCGCCCGCAGGGTGTGTTCGCCCACGGTGACCAGCGCGGCGGTGCCGGAGACGTGCTTCACCTCGCACGGCAGCAGATTCGCGCCGCCCAGGAATGAGGCGGTGAAGTCGGTGGAGGGCTGCTGCCACAGGTTGTGCGCGGTGTCGATGTCGACCAGCCGGGCGTCGCGCATGACGGCGATCCGGTCCGCGAGCGCCAGCGCCTCGGACTGATCGTGGGTCACGTACATCATCGCCGTGTCCGGCAATGCCTTTCGCAGCTGCTGCAATTCCCCCAGCATGTTCTGCCGCAGCTGGGCGTCCAGTGCGGCGAGGGGTTCGTCGAGCAGCAGCACCTTGGGGCGGATGGCCAGCGCGCGGGCGATGGCGACGCGCTGCTGTTGACCGCCGGAGAGTTCACGCGGCAGCCGGGTGGCGTAGGCGCCCATGCCGACCATGTCGAGGGCCTCGGTCACCCGATCGCCGATCTCGTTGCGCGGCACGCGATGTGCCTTGAGGCCGAAGGCCACATTGTCGTGCACCCGCATGTGCGGGAACAGGGCGTAGGACTGCACCACCACTCCGATCCCGCGTTTGGAGGGCGACAGGCCGGTGACGTCACGGCCGGCGAGCCGCACCGTGCCCGAGGTGGGCCGGATGAATCCGGCCAGGGCCTTGAGCGCGGTGGACTTGCCGGAGCCGCTGGGTCCGAGCAGGGCAACCGTTTCCCCCGCGGCGACGCGCAGGTTGAAATCGGCCAGTGCGACAGTGGTTTTGCGGCCGCGGCCGTAGGTGACGCCGACCCGGTCGAACACGATGGCCGGTTCGGCGGCGGCTGTGGCGGTGGCCGAGGTTGTCGTCAACGCGGAGGACATGGTTGCTGCTCCTGGTTTCGATTACTGCCCGGTGGCCTTCTGATAGGCCGCGAGATCGGCGTCGAGATCGCTGAGCACCTGGTTCCAATCCGGGTGCACGACCGTGACGTTCTTGATGAGCGAGGCCGGGGTCGGGCCCGCGCCGGTGGCGGTGACCTCACCGAGATCGGTGCGCACGGACACGGCATTGGCGTCCGCCAGCGTCTTCTGCACCTCGGCCGACAGCAGGAACTCCATGAGCTGCTTGCCCTCGGCGGAGTGCGGGGCGCCCTTGGCCAGGCCCATCAGGTAGGGCACGGCGACGGTGGACTGCTTGCCGTCGGCGGCGGCCGGGAAGAAGACGGTGAACTTGGACCCCTTCTCCTTGATGGTGGCCAGGTTCATCTGCACATCGCCGTTGGCGATGAGGATCTCGCCCTTGTCGACCTTGGCCTGCAGCTTGCCGGTGGAGGAGGACGGGCCGACATTGTTGGCCTGCAACTTGGTCAGGTAGTCCAGCGCGCCCTGCTTGCCGTAGAGCTGCTGCAGCAGGATGAGCACGGCGGTGCCGTCACCGGCCTGGCCGGGGGTGGAGTACTGCAGCTTGCCCTTGTAGTCCGGCTTCAGCAGGTCGTCCCAGGTGAGCTTGGCCGCATCGACCGAGGGGTTGGCGATGAAGCACAGGTAGTTGCCCGCCAGGGTGACCCACTTGCCGGCGGCGTCCTTGTCGGCGGCCGCGAAGGCGGCGGTGTCCACGCCGCTGGACTGCAGCAGCCCGGACTTGTCGGCCTTCTGCATGAACGGCGGCAGGGTGACGATCACGTCGGCCTGCGGGTTGGACTGTTCCTTCTCGACGCGGTTGACGACCTCACCGGAACCGGCTTCCACGAGGTCGACCGCAATGCCGGTCTGCTCCTTGAACTTCGCGAACTGGGTCTTGTACCACTCGCCGACGCCGTCGGCGGAGTAGACGGTGACCTTCTTGCCGTCGGCGGAGTCGGCGCCGGTGCCGCCGCAGGCGGTGAGGCTCAGGGCGACAGCGGTGGCGGAGGTGAGGATCAGGGCGGTGCGGGCGAGGGTGCGTGCGAGGCGGTTGTTCGTATTACGCACGGTGACTGCAACTTTCGGTTCGTGGGGTAGGTCTGCTCGGAGGGACTCGGGGGTGTTCCGCCGCCCCGGCGGGGCGGCGGAAGTCTCAGGCGCGTTCGGCCAGCAGGAGTTGCGCGAACTCGGTGACGGAGGCGACCACGTGGGTGGCCCCGGCGGCGCGCAGCTGCTGCTCGTCGTGCGCGCCGGTGAGCGTGCCCGCGACAATGCGCGCGCCCGCGGCCAGGCCGGTGCCGATATCGCTGCTGGTATCGCCCAGTACCGCAACGCGATCCACGGCATCGATGCCCAGCCGCAGCACGGCGGTCAGCACCATGTCCGGGTAGGGGCGCCCGCGCCCGGCCTCCGACGGGGCGAGGGTGAGATCGGCGATCTCGTTCCAGCCCAGCGCGTTCAGCAGCTTGTCCTGGGTGGCGCGGCTGAATCCGGTGGTCAGCGCCACCTTGATCCCGGCCGCCCGCAGCGCCGAAATGGCCTCCTCCGCACCGGGAATCGGCGTGACCCCGGCATCGGCGAACTCGGCGTAGGCGGCTTCGAAGGCTTCGTTGGCCCGCTGCGCCTTGTCCTCGTCACCGAGCAACGCCCGGAAGACGACGATCTTGGACTGCCCCATGGTGTCGATGACGTACTGCCGCGCGGCCTCGCGCTCCGGTCCGGTGGCCGGAATTCCGGCGCTGGTGGCGGCCTGCTCGAAGGCCCGGATCACCAGCCCGTCGTCGAGGACGGTGGTGCCGGCCATATCGAGGACGGCGAGATCGATCTGCTTGTCGGTCAAGGTTTTTCCTTTACAGCTCGAGCAGGTCGGCGGTCTCTTCGCCGAGCGCGGGTCCGAGGGTCATGCCGCGGCCGCCCGGGCCGGTGATCACCCAGACGTTGTCGGCGGCCTGTGCGCGGGTGACGATGGCGCCCGGATCGATGGACTGGCTGTACACGCCCGCCCAGCGGCGCACCACCTGCGGCAGCTTGCGGCCCAGCAGTTCCTCGGCCACGGCGGTGAGGTGCTCGTAGGGGGCCTCGTCGACATCGAAGGTGAACGGCTCGTCGTATTCGTGGGTGTCGCCGATGGTGAGCCCGCCGTGCAGGCGCTGCACGCACAGCAGCTGCATCTTGTGCTGGGCGGCCGTGAACGGCTGGGCCTCTTCACGATTCAGGCGATCCAGCTCCGGCCCCTGGAAGCCGGGGTAGTAGCGGAAGCTGTCGCCGTCGGCCACCGCGGTGGTGAGCGGTTCGCCCAGCGGCGCGGTCTGCATCATCTGCAGCCGGACGCGGCGTACCGGCAGATCACCGGCGAGCTCGCGGGTCAGACCGGAGTGCGCCGCGCCCGGGCAGACCAGGACGAGATCGCCCTCGTGGCGGCGGCCGCGGTCGTCGACCACGGTGGTGCCGGTGACGGCGCGGGCCTCGGTGCCGGCGAAGAAGGTGTAGCGGCCGGTGGCCTCCATGTAGTGCCGCAGCGCGGGCAGCGCCTGCCGGGACTCCACGGCCGCATCGGTCGAGCAGTGCAGTCCGGCAAGGAATTTGCCGCGCAGCGCCGGGTTGACCGCGCGCACCTGATCCGGATCGAGCAGCTCGAACCCGCGCTGCGCCGCCGAGGCGTGCGCGGCGGCCGCCTCGGCCACGGCGAGTTCGGCCTCGGTGCGCACCAGGGTGATCGAGCCCGCGGGCCGGAAGCCCACGCCCGGCACCTTGCCGCCGATCTCCTCCCACAGCTGCCGGGACTTCAGCGTGATGCCGAGTTCGTTCGCACTGCGTCCGGACACCCACACCAGGCCGAAATTGCGAACGGTGGCGCCGCGCGCCTCGACCTCCCGCTCCAGGTGAACCACGTCGTGACCGCGTCCGATCGCGGCCAGGGCGTGGGCCGTGCCGAGAATGCCGCCTCCAATGATGACCAATCGCATGCGCCCATGGTGGCGAATGGTCTAGACCTAGGAGTGTTTCGTACGCAAACGCTAGGTTAACAATTGGTATAGACCAATTCCGGGTACGCTGGGGCCCATGCTTTCCGCAGAATCGGCCCGCATGCCCAAGTCCTATCGCGTGCGCGCGGAACTGGAATCGCTGCTGAGCACACTGAACGAGGGCGATCCGCTGCCGTCGGAACGCGAGCTGGCGCTGCGCTGCGGCGTGGCCCGCGAAACGGTTCGCCAGGCGGTGCGAGAACTCTTGGTGGAGGGCAGGATTCGCCGCCAGGGCCGGGGCACGGTGGTGTCGCGGCCCAAGATGGTGCAACCGCTGTCGCTGCGCTCCTACACCGAGGGGGCGCTGAAATACGGCCGCACGCCCGGCCGCCTGCTGGTCGATTGGACCGATATCCCCGCCGATCCCGATACCGCCGCCGTCCTGGACATCGAGCCCGGCGCGCCGGTCATGCACCTGGAGCGCATCCTGCTCGCGGACGGGGAGCGCATCGGCCTGGAGAGCACGTATATGCCGCTGCCCCGCTTCGCCGGCCTGCGCGCGGCCTACGATCCGGCCACCTCGCTCTACGCGGCCGTGCGCGCGACCGGCGTCGTGTACGCCCGGGCCACCGAGCGCATCGAAACGGTGCTGGCCTCGCCCCGCGAGGCGACGCTGCTGGAATGCACCACCGCCCTGCCGATGCTGCTGCTGCACCGCCGCAGCGTCGATGTCGACGGCGTCCCGGTGGAGCGCGTCCGCTCGCTCTATCGCGGCGATCGCATTGCGTTCCAAGCGAACCTGCACGACTGACCATCGGGTTCCGCTGCGCCATACTGGGTAGTGTCGATTTACCCGGAGCGAGGGGGTACACGATGCCGGATACACGAGAGACCTGGCGCAACAAGACATTCGGAGCGATCGGGGCCGGCGTCTACGACGCCGTGGTCGAGCGGGAGCAGCTGGCCCGGCCCGCCGGCCGCGTGCTCTGGGGCACCGACGTCGGACTCTTCTACAGCAGCATGGATTTCCTGGGCGAGCTGCCCGACGGCACCGCGGTCCTCGACGTTCCCTGCGGCGGCGGGGTGGCGCTGCGCGCCGTGCGTCCCGGCCAGCGCCTGGACTACGTCGCCGCCGACATCTCCCCCGCCATGCTGGACCGCACCCGGGCCCGCGCCACCCATCTGGGCCTGACCGGCATCGGCTGCACCGAGGCCGATATCGAGGCGCTTCCCTTCGCCGACAACACTTTCGACTTCTGCATCAGCTACAACGGGCTGCACTGCCTGCCCGATCCGGCCGCCGCCATCCGGGAGATGGCCCGCTGCCTGAAGCCGGGAGCCCGCCTGATCGGCACCGCCATCATCCGGGGCGCCGGTTCGCGCTCCGAACTGTTTCAGCTGACCATGCGCACGTCGGGAGTCTTCGGTCCCAGCGGCACCGCGGCCGATTTCGAGAGCTGGATGACCGCGGCGGGCCTGCGCCCCGACCGCCTCGACCGCTCCGGCGCGCTGCTGCACTTCACCGCCACGAAGCAACCGTGAACCGGGCCGGGAACCAGCCGGGCCCGCACCGCAGACCGGTCCGGGACGGCTGCCCGTCCCGGACCGCTACAGCGCACCTACGGAATCAGAAGCATCCCAAGGAAGCTGTTGACCATATGGACGATCGTGCCGAGAAAATGCGGGATCATCGCGCCCTCCTTCCCACTGCTAGTTGAAATACCGACAGGTCCGTACTGATTAACATCCAGAAATGGATTAGCAGT
The DNA here is from genome assembly GCF_042672265.1 of Nocardia sp. NPDC127526. Classification (NCBI taxonomy): domain Bacteria; kingdom Bacillati; phylum Actinomycetota; class Actinomycetes; order Mycobacteriales; family Nocardiaceae; genus Nocardia; species Nocardia sp. NPDC127526. Next base: position 33,177 of record NZ_JBHXVO010000014.1, read on the forward strand.
TATTCGTGGCCGCTCGCCGGATGGATGGCGCCCGCACACACGGCAGTTGGGCTGGTACCTGTGGCGGTACCAGCCCAACTGTTCTCCGGGAGGGATCGGTGCCGGAGTTCAGAGGCCCGCGGTGGCCGCTAGCAGCGGGCGGGCGTGGGAGTGGTCGGTGGCTTCGATCAGTCCGGCCGCCAGCAGGTAGGCGGCGGCCATGCGCAGGGCCGAGTCCTGCAGTGCCGTGAGGGTTTCGGTCAGCTGGGTTCCCTTGTCCTCGAAACCGCGCCGCAGCTGGTGGGCGGAATCGAAGTCGCCGAAGCCGGAGAGCGTGCGCAGCCGGGCCGAGCGGTCGATATGGGAGTCCAGGCAGTCGGCGAACCGCAGGAAGTTCGCGGCGCACTTGCGGGCCGCGGGAACCTCCATGCGGAAGGCGCCGGTACTCGCCTGCCGGTAGAGCTCATGGGCTGTGGTTTCCCCCGCTGTCACGACCGGACTCCGTCCTCGAATGTGAAAAGCCGATTGACGACCGCAATTTCGCGAATGAGAAGAATGTGAGATTCGAGGCGGGCGTGCCGCGCCAGTCGACCACGCGGCACGCCGGGCGGGGCGCCCCGTTGCGCCCGCCGTCTTGGGCGGGCGACGTCTCACGGTTCGAGCGAGCTACTGGTCCGATAGCGCCACTCGGTTGACGTCACCGATGACGACAATGGTTCCGTGGCAATGCATCAATTGTGTCAATGCATTTGGAATCATTGTTCTGGTAAACGGCGGCGGCCACCGGCCACGTCGATTACGAGATCAGTGTAACCGTCAACCAGTTCGGCCAGATGGTACCAGTGTTTATGGGTGTTATCACTAGCGGCGCCTTCATGATCTATCACCTGATTGGCCTCCACCCAGCTCCTGGCCATACGGTCCACCACCGCCCCAAGGCTTTCCGTGTGCAGCGCGGCGCCATTGCGATGCTGTGGCAGTTCCTGATCCACCCAATCGTTGATATCGTCAACGAGTTCGTCGCGGCGGCAATCGATCTCGGTGATCAACATGGGGTCGCGCACCTGTGCCCGCCGCTCGTGCAGCTCGGCGAGAGCATGTGCCGACCGGAGCAGGACTCGATCTTGAAATCGACGGCCCTGGAAGGCACAGAGCAATTGCGGGGCAGTCGGCAGCGCGCCGGCAATCGACATGGTCATCGCGACTCCCCAAAAGCACCCGACAACATCACTAATCGCACCAACATGATTGGTCTCCGGATTCAGCTATACCGCTCATCGGATCGGTTGTTCACGAATAGGCTAGCTGGATCATGCTCTTACAAATGCAAGAACGCAAGAATGCGTTCTAGGTAGTGCGCAAGGCGAAAGGGTTGTCATGGCAGGCAAGCGCACCGTGCTTACCGTCCGTTTGCGCCGCCTCGCGGCGATGCTGCACGAGATGCGCGAGGACGCCCATCTCAGCAAAGAGGTGGTCAGCGCCAAAACCGGCATCAATGTCACCACGCTGTACCGCATCGAAACCGCTCAGGCCAGGCCACAGCGGCGCACCCTGACCGCCATGCTCGATCTCTACGGCATCGGCGAGCCGCAGCGTTCAGATGCCTTGCAGTTGCTGGTGGACGCGCTCAAACCCGGTATGGCCAGGTCCTTCGAGGACGCCGTCTCCGAGGTCTACGGCGCGTACATCAACTTCGAGGCGGAGGCGCTCTCGGCGCGCTTCTTCCAGTCCACCTACGTCCCCGGCCTCTTACAGACCGAGGCGTACGCGAACGCGGTCTACGAGACCACCATGCCCAAGATCTCCGAACAGGTTCGGGAACAACGGGTCCGGGCCCGCCAGGAACGCGCCCGCGTGCTCACCAAGGACAAGTCCGACCCCTTGGAGCTGTGGGTGGTGCTGGACGAGGCGGTCATTCGCCGGCTCGTGGGCGGCCCGGAGGTCATGCGGGAACAGTTCGACCAGTTGCTGTTCCACACCGAGAAGCGCAATGTGATCCTGCAGATCCTGCCCTTCGACGCCGGCGCCCACCCGGGCATGCTCGGCTCGTTCACCTTGCTGGACTTCCCGGATCCGGCCGATCCGGAGCTGGTCTACGTGGAGGGCATCGCCAGCGACGAGCTCATCGAGGGTCATCCGGAGGTGCGCCGCTACGGCGTCATGTTCGATCAGCTGCGCGCCATGGCGCTGAGCCCCCGCGATTCCATGGCCATGATCTCCCAGGCCATCGTCGATCTCGGAAGTTGATCTCACACAACCCGATTTGATCTTCCACCCACCCTAGGTGGGCAATCCCTCACTCCCGGGGCGGGGACGGGCAGCACTGTGGTTGCTGTCGGTCGAACTCGGTGGTTGCGACAGTGGATACATCCCGAACAGCACCACATAGTCGCACTTCCGAGAGGATGATATCGATGTGCAAGACGGCCGAATCGCCCGCCATCACACTCGTTCCGATGCGGGCGAGCGGGGAGCCCGTTGCCCTCTCCGCGGAGTCCGCCCTCCACTCGGATCCCGCCGCCGTCGCGGTGACCGCCGCCGACTGCGAGCTGACCTACGCCGAGCTGGATCGCTGGTCCAACCGGCTGGCCCGCATGCTGCTCGCCCTCGGGGCCCGCCCCGGCGCCCGGATCGTGATCGCCGACGTGCCCAAGCTGGAGGCGATCGTGTCCCGGCTGGCCATCACCAAGACCGGTGCGACCCCGGTCCCCTTCACCACCGAAACCACTTCCGCGCGCGCCGATTTCGGTATCACCACGAAGGAGGGCCGCGATCGGATCACCGACCCGGCCCGCTGGCTGGTGCTGGACGACCGCTCCACACTGGTGCAGTACCTGACCGGCTCCGATGAACCGATCACCGACGCGGAACTGTATCTGGCGAGGAAGGCCTCCTAACCCGCCGAATTTCACCAGCACGCAGGATGTTTCATGGCTTCCAGCTCTGCCCTGTCCGGTTCCGCCCCCGCCCTGCCCACCGAGGCGTTCGCCTTGTCGGCGGCCCAGCGCGGCATCTGGTTCGCCCAGCATCTAGCCGGTGACACCCCCGTCTCCATAGCCCAGTACGTGGAGCTGGCGGGCGCGGTGGACGTGGAGCTGCTGGCCGCGGCGGCGCGGCAGGCGGGCCGGGAGTTCGGGACCGGCTACCTGCGGCTGCTCGAAATCGACGAACTGCCTTGGCAAGTCGTGGACACCGCGCTCGAGGACGTCATCGAGACCATCGATCTGAGCGGCGAGCCGGATCCGGAGGCCGCGGCGCGGACGTGGATGCGGGCGGAATTCACCGCACCCCTGGACATGACGCGCGACCGCCTGTGCGCGGTGCGCATGCTGAAGCTGGCCGAGGGCAGGTGGTACTGGTACTCCCGCTTCCACCACATCCTGCTCGACGGCGTCGGCGCGCTGACCATGCTGCAGCGCACCTCGGAGATCTACAACGCGGCGGTGGCGGGCCGGGAGATCCCCGAGGGCAAGGCCGAGCCGCTGGCCAAGATCGTGGAAGCCGATGCGGCCTACCGGGATTCGGACAAGCTGCAAGCGGATCGGGAGTATTGGAAAGAGCATCTGGCCGGGATGGCCGAACCGGTCTCGCTCGGCCGTCGCACGGGAGCGGTCGACGCGCATCCGCGCCTGCTGAGCGGGGAACTGCCGGAGCGCACCGCGGCGCTGCTGGACGCGCTGGCCGCCGAGCAGTCGAGCAGCCCCGCGCCCATAATCGTGGCCGCCTTCGCCGCCTATGTGGGCGCCATGACCGGCAGCGGCGAAATCGTGCTGAGCCTGCCGGTGTCCGGCCGCACCACCGCGGTGCTGCGGCGCTCGGGCGGCATGGTCGCGAATGTGGTGCCGCTGCGCCTGCACCCGACGCCCACCGCCACCGTCGGCGATCTGATTCGCGCCACCCAGGGTGAGCTCACCGCCGCCCTGCGCCGGCAGCGCTATCGCCAAGAGGACATCATTCGCGATCTCGGCTGGGCCATGGACGAAATGGCCGGTTTCGGGCCGACGGTCAATCTCATGCTGGCCGATACCCGCATTCGCCTGGGCGGGGTGACCGGCCGGCTGCACGTGCTGACCTCCGGGCTCATCGACGATCTGTTCGTCAATGTGTATCCGGGCGTCGGCGGGGAGCGCACCCATATCGACTTCCAGGCCAATCCGAATCGCTACGGCGAATCCGAGCTCGCCGCCCTGCACGCGCGGTTCCTGGACTTCCTGCATCGTTTCCTGGCGGGCGGAGCGCAGGGGCCGCTGTCCGCGGTGGCGGCGCTGTCGGAGTCCGAGCGCTCCGAACTCGTCCCCGCCCGCGGACGCCGCGGCACCGAACCGCGCACGCTGCCGGAGATTCTGGATGCGGGCGCCGAGGTCGACCCGTCGGCCATCGCCATGCGCGCCGATGGCACAGCGTTCACCTACCGGGAGGTCGGCGAGTACACCAGCCGGTTGGCGCGGGTGCTGATCGCGGCCGGCGCCGGACCCGAACGCGCGGTGGCGATCTCCATTCCGCGCTCGGCGGAGTCGGTGCTGGCCATGATCGCGGTGGCGCGCACGGGGGCGGCCTTCGTGCCGATCGATCCCGGCTATCCGACCGACCGCATCGAGCACATGATCGCCGACAGCGGCGTGGTGGCCGGGGTGACGGTCGCCGCCGCGCGGGCGGCGCTGCCGGATCGGGTGCGATGGCTGGCAGTCGATGATCCGGAGACCGAGAAGACCCTTGCCGCAACCGATTCCGCGCCCATTGCCGACCGTGATCGGCTCGCCCCGGTGCGGCTCGATCAGCTGGCCTATCTGATCTACACCTCCGGTTCCACCGGCCTGCCCAAGGGCGTCGGCGTCACCCACCGCGGCCTGGCGAATCTGGTCACCGGCTCGGGCGCGGCCTTCGGCGTCGGCGCGGACGCGGTCATGGCGCACGCGGTGTCGCCGAGCTTCGATATCTCGATCGAGGAACTGCTGGTGGCGCTGGCGGTCGGGGCGACGGTGGCGGTGGTGCCGCCCGCCGCGTACGCCGGCGAGGAATTGGCGAAAGTCCTGCGCAAACTGGAGGTCACCCACCTGAATGTGACTCCGGTGGTGGCCGGTTCGCTGGAACCGGAGACCCTGCCGCGGCTGCGGACCGTGGTGGTCGGCGGCGAGGCGGTGCCGCCGGAGCTGACCGTGCGCTGGGCGGGTCGGTGCGTGCTCAATGGCTACGGCCCGACCGAGACCACGGTGACCGCGACGCTGAGTACGCCGCTGGCGCCGGATGATCCGATCACCATCGGCGCGCCCGCGCGGGGCATGAGCGCGGTGGTGCTCGACCCCTGGCTGCGGCCGGTGCCGCCCGGGGTGACCGGTGAGCTGTACCTGGGCGGCCCGGGCCTGGCGCGCGGCTACCACCAGCGCATCGGCTTCACCGCGGAACGGTTCGTGGCCAGCCCGTTCGCCCCCGGCGAGCGCATGTACCGCACCGGCGACCTGGTTCGCTGGCGGCGGCGCAACGGCCGCCCGGAACTGGAGTACGCGGGGCGCGGCGACACCCAGGTGAAGGTGCGCGGCTTCCGTATCGAACTCGGCGAGGTGGATGCCGCCGTCGCGCGCCACCCCGGGGTCGAGGTGGCGATCACGGTCGGGGCCACGACACCGAGCGGAACCACGGCCCTGGTGTCCTACGTGCTGGCCGCCGCGGATGCCGTGGTCGATCCCGAGGCCGTGAAAACCACGGTCGCCAAGCATCTTCCGGCGCACATGGTGCCGTCGGCGGTCATGGTCCTCGACACGCTGCCGCTCACCCCGGCGGGCAAGGTGGATCGGCGCGCGCTGCCGGAGCCGGACTTCGCCACCCGCGCGCACACCGGCAGGACCCCCGGCACCGAGCGGGAGCAGATCCTGGCCGCCGTCTTCGCCGAGGTGCTCGGGCTCGACGCCGTGGGCGCGGACGACAACTTCTTCGCACTCGGCGGCGACAGCATCGTGGCCATCCAGCTGGTGGCCCGCCTCAAGAAGGCCGGGCTGTCGGTGCGCGCCCGGGATGTGTTCGAGCACAAGACCGTTGCCGCGCTGGCGGCCGTGGCCGGTGACGCGGCGGCGCCGGCCCTGCCGGAGCTGCCGGGCGGCGGGGTCGGCGCGGTGCCGCTCACCCCGATCGTGCACGCCATGCTCGCGCAGGGCGACACCTGGCCGCGCTTCGCGCAGGCGGTGCTGATCGGCCTGCCCCGCGATGTCGATCGCGGCCGGCTCGTGCCCGCGGTGCAGGCGCTGCTGGACCGGCACGATCTCTTGCGCAGTACCCTCGCGCACCACGGTGATTCGCGCGGCAATGGCTCGGGCGGCCGGCAGTGGGCGGTCGGCGAACCGGGAACGGTGCGGGCCGAATCGCTCGTGCACACCGTCCACGCGCTCGCGGACAGCGATGGCTCCGAGGAACTCGAGGCGGCGGCCGACCTGCTCGATCCGGCCGCCGGCGTGGTCGCGCGCTTCGTGCTGATCGAGCGGGAGAACGCCGATCCGCTGCTGTGGGTGGTGCTGCACCACCTCGTCACCGACGGCGTGTCCTGGCGCATCCTGCTCCCCGACCTGGCCACCGCCTGGGCGGGCGGGGAGCTGCTGCCGGTGGGCACCTCGTTCCGGCGCTGGGCGCACGCCCAGCGCGAACAGGCCGCCGAACGACTGGCGGAAGTCCCGCTGTGGCAACGGATTCTGGACACCCCGGATCCGCTGTTCGGATCGCGGGCGCTGGACCCGCAGGCCGACACCGTCGCGACCATGCGGCAGGTGCGGACGGTCATCGATGCCGAAACCACGGCCGCGGCACTGGAACTGGTGCCCGAGCGCTTCCACTGCGGTGTGGACGACGCGCTGCTCGCCGCGCTCGCGCTCGCGGCGAGCCGGTGGCGCGACACCCGGCGGACGCTGCTCACCCTCGAAGGCCACGGCCGCGAGGAGGCGATCGCACCGGGCGCGGACATCTCGCGCACCATCGGCTGGTTCACCAGCGTCTATCCGGTCGCGCTCGATCTCGGCGGCATCGATCCCGAGGAGGCGTTCCACGGCGGGCCCGCGGCGGGCGCGGCGCTCAAGGCCGTCAAGGAGCAACTGCGCGCCATTCCGGACAAGGGCGTGGGCTACGGGATGCTGCGCTATCTGCACCCCGATACCCGGCAGAGCCTGACCCGCACCGCGGTCCCGCAGCTGAGCTTCAACTACCTGGGCCGCACCGGCGCGGGCGTCGAGACCGCCGACGGCGGCGACACCCCGTGGCTGCCACGACGTTTCGCGGCGACGCAGGACGACCGCGCGCCACTGGAAGCGGCCATCGACATCAATGCCTTCCACACCGACGCCGGGCTGGAGATCACTTGGGCGTACGCCTCGGAGCTGTTCACCGAGACGCAGGTGCGGGAATTCGCCGAGCTGTGGGCCCGGGCCCTGGCCGGTCTCACCGCACACGCGCGCCAATCCGGCGCGGGCGGGCACACGCCCTCCGATTTCGGGCTGGTCGGCGTCTCCCAACAGCACATCGACGGCTGGGAGCGCGAATACGCCGGCCTCACCGATGTGTGGCCGCTCTCGCCCCTGCAATATGGGCTGCTGTTCCACGCCCGCTACGACAACGACACCGCCGACGGCTACACCGTGCAGACCCGGCTGTCGCTGGCCGGGCGCGTGGATTCCACCCGGCTGCGCACGGCCGCCCAAGCCCTGCTCGACCGGCACGACGTGCTGCGCGTGTCCTTCGCCGAGACTCCCGACGGGCCCCGGCAGCTGGTGCTCGCCGCCGCCGAAATCCCGTGGCAGGAAATCGATCTGACGGACATCCCGGAAGCCTCGGCCCGGCAGCGCGAGCTGGAGCGCCTGGTGCACGTGGACGCGGGTTCCCGTTTCGATCTCACCCGCCCGCCGCTGCTGCGTTTCAGCCTCATTCGCACCGACGCCGAGGCGTGCACGCTGCTCATGACCAATCACCACCTGGTGCTGGACGGTTGGTCCACGCCGCTGGTGGTGCGGGAACTCCTGGCCGGCTATCTGGCCTCGATCACGGGCCAGGAGCTCACCGCCGCGCCCGCGCACTCCTATCGCGAATTCCTGGCCTGGCTCGCCGACCAGGACGACGCCGCCTCCCTCGCCGCCTGGACCGAGGCGCTGGCGGGCGTGGACTCGCCCACCCGGGCCGTCCCGACGCTGGCCGATATCACCTCCACCGAATCCGGCATGGTGACAGTCGATTTCACCGCCGCACAGCTGTCCCGGCTGGAAGCCACCGTGCGCGAGGCGGGCGCGACGGTGAACACCGCCGTGCAGGCCGGGTGGGCGCTGCTGCTGGCCATGCTCACCGGCCGCACCGACGTCATCTTCGGCGGCACCGTCTCCGGCCGCCCGCCACAGTTGACCGGCGTCGAGGAGATGGTGGGGTTGTTCATCAATACCCTGCCGGTGCGGGTGCGGCTGAATCCCGGTGAGCGCGTGGCGGATCTGCTGGCGCGGGTGCAAGCCGAGCAGGCGCGGCTGCTGGACCATCAGCATGTCGGGCTGGCCGCCATCCATCAGGCCGTGGGGCTGCCCGAGCTCTTCGACACCCTCACCGTGTTCGAGTCCTACCCGATCGACCGCGAAACCCTCTCGCAGGCCATGGATATCGCGGGCATGCGCATCCTGGATGTGGAGGGCACCGACGCCACGCCCTACCCGTTGAACCTCATGGTGATTCCGCAGCGCGCCCCGGACGGGACCGAAAGCCTGCAGATCAGCGTGAAATTCCTGGCCGACCACCTGCCCGAGGCGGCGGCGCGGCGGCTGCTGGACCGATTCGTGCACCTGCTCGACCAGATCGCCGACCGGCCCGACCGCCGGGTCGCCCAGTTGCAGCACTGCGATCCGGCCGAGCGCCGCGCCCTGCTGCCGGTGCGCGGCGGCGATCCGGTGCCCATGCGCACGCTGGCCGATATCCTCACCGCCGGCGCGCGGGTGAATCCGGACGGCATCGCCATCAGCTCCGGCAATCTCACCATGACCTACCGCGACCTGGATACCTGGTCGAACCGGTTCGCGCGGGTGCTGCTGCGGCGCGGCGTCGGTCGCGAGGTCTTCGTGGTGCTGGCCCTGACCCGCTCGGTGGAATCGGTGGTGGCGGTGTGGGCGCTGGCCAAGACCGGCGCGGCCTTCCTGCCGCTGGACCCCAACTATCCGGTGGAGCGCATCGAGCACATTCTCACCGACTCCCGCGCGCCCATCGGCGTGACCGTGTGCGCGGTCGGCGAGTCGCTGCCGGGCAGCATCGACTGGCTGCTGCTCGACGATCTCAACACCATCCGGCGCGTCATGACGGTCTCCGACGCGCCGATCACCGATGCCGAGCGCGGCGGGCCCATCAGCCTCGACCAGGTCGCCTATCTGATCTACACCTCCGGCTCCACCGGCAAGCCCAAGGCCGTGCTGGTGAGCCATCGCGGCCTGGCCAATCTGGTCTCCACCCAGGAGAAGGGCCTGGACCTCAACGAGATGTCGCGCACCCTGCAGGTGGCCTCCCCCAGCTTCGACGCCTCGGTGCACGAGCTGCTCAAGGCGCACGGCATGGGCGGGCGGCTGGTGGTGTCGCCGCCGGATGTGTACGGCGGCAGCGAACTCGAACAGCTGCTGCGCACCCAGGGCGTGACCCATGCGGTCATCACCCCGTCGGTGCTGGCGACCATGAACCCGATGGGGCTCACCGACCTGACCAATCTGTCGGTGGCGGGCGAGGCCGCCGGAGCGGAACTGGTGGCCGCGTGGGCCCCCGGCCGGCGCATGCTGAATCTGTACGGGCCCACCGAATTCAGCATCTGGGCCACCGGGCCCGGCGTGCTGCTGCCCGGCGAACCGATCACCATCGGCGGGCCGATTCGCGGCGCGCAGGCCATGGTGCTCGATTCCTGGCTGCGGCCGGTGCCGCTCGGGGTGACCGGTGAGCTGTATCTTGCCGGACCCGCCTTGGCGCGTGGATATTTCAACCGGTTCGCGCTGACCTCGGCGCGCTTCATCGCCAATCCGTACGGCGCCTCGGGCACCCGCATGTACCGCACCGGCGACATGGTGCGCTGGGTGGAGGTCAAGGGCGAGGACGGCGCGCGGCTGGAGCTGGAATACCAGGGGCGCAGCGATTTCCAGGTCAAGATTCGCGGCCTGCGCATCGAGCTGGGCGAGATCGACGCGGTGCTCCATGCCGATGACGAGATCGAGTACGCGGCGACCATCGGCGCACCGGGACCCGGCGGGCAGACCGTGCTGGTGTCCTATGTGGTCGGCGTGCGCGGCGAGCCGCTCGACACCGAACTGCTGCGCACCCGGGTGGCGGCGGCGCTGCCGGGATACATGGTGCCGAGCTACATCATCGAACTGGACGACGTCCCGCTGACACCGGTCGGCAAGCTGGACCGGAACGCCTTGCCCGCACCGGATTTCGCGAGCCTGCAAGAGCGGTATCTCGCGCCGCGCACGGCGGTCGAGACGGCGGTGGGCGAGGTCTTCGCCGAGGTGCTCGGCGTCGACCGGGTCAGCATCGACCGGTCGTTCTTCGAACTCGGCGGCAACTCGCTCAGCGCCACCAAGGTGGTGGCGCGGGTGAACGCGGTGCTCGGCGCGACGGTGGCGCTGCGCGATCTGTTCGACGCGCCGACGGTCGCCCAATTGTCTTCCCGGGTGGTCCCTTCCGGCGATCTGTCCGGCCGCCCGGCGCTGGCGCCGCGCCTCCGGCCCGACCGGGTGCCGCTGTCCCCCGCGCAGCAGCGCATGTGGGTGCTCAATCGCATGGATTCGAGCCTGGCGGCCTACAACATCACCGCCGCGCTGCGGCTCACCGGTGCACTGGACACCGATGCGCTGCGCGCCGCCGTCACCGATCTGGTGACCAGGCACGAGACGCTGCGGACCATCTATCCCGGTGATGCCGACGGCCCGCGCCAGGTCGTGGTGAGCGTGGCGACCGCCGCGCCGGAGATGCGGGTCGTCGACACCGAAGACGGTGCGGCGCTGCGGGATCGGATCGAGGAGCTGACCGGAACCGGCTTCGACGTGACCCGGGAGCCGCCGCTGCGCGTCGGGTTGTTCCGGATCACCGATACGCCCGACACCCATGTCGTGGTGCTGGTCGTGCACCACATCAGCGCCGACGGCGCGTCCATGGAACCGCTGGCCACCGATCTGCTCACCGCCTATCTGGCGCGCAGCGCGGGCGCGGAGCCGGTGCGCGAACCGCTGCGGGTGCAGTACGCGGACTACTCGCTGTGGCAGCGCGAGCTGCTCGGCGACGAGCGGGATCCGGAATCCCGTGCCGCCCAGCAGGTCCGGTACTGGAGTGAGAAGCTGGCGGGCACCCCGGACGTGCTCGAACTGCCCACCGATCGGCCGCGGCCGGCCGTGCAGAGCATGCGCAGCACCGATCTGCCGTTCGCGCTCGACACCCGGCTGCACGCCGGGCTGGCGGCCCTGGCGGCCGAGACCGATACCAGCCTGTTCATGGTGATGCACGCGGCCCTGGCCGTGCTGCTGTCGCGGCTGGCGGGCACGCCCGATGTGGTGGTCGGCACCGCGGTGGCCGGGCGCGGGGACGCCGCGCTCGATGATCTGGTCGGCATGTTCGTGAACACCCTCGCGCTGCGCACCCCGGTCGACCCCAGCAGCGGGTTCCGGGACTTCCTGACCTCGGTGCGCTCGGCCGATCTGGACGCGTTCGCCCACGCCGAGGTGCCGTTCGAGCGGCTGGTACAGGTACTGGATCCGGCGCGCTCCACGGCCCACCACCCGCTGTTCCAGGTGACGCTGTCGCTGCAGAACTTCGCCCCGCCGAGCCTCGAATTCCCCGGGCTGCGCGTGGAGGTGGAGCCCTTCGATCGCGATACCTCACAGTTCGATCTGGCCCTCGACCTGCGCGATCCCCGGCCGGGTACGGAACCGTCGGGGCTGGAGGGCACGCTCAGCTACGCGACCGATCTGTTCGACGCGGCCACCGCCGCCCGGATAGTGACCCGCTGGCAGCGCATCCTGACCGCCGTCATCGCCGATCCCGAGGTGCGGCTGTCGGATATCGATCTGCTCGACGACGCCGAGCGGCGCGCGCTGGTGCCGCTGCGCGGGCCGCGCGGGGGTGAGATCACCACGCTGGCCGAGGTGCTCGCCACCGCCGCCGCCTATCACCCGGATCGGCCCGCCATCATCGCCGAGGGGCGGACCACCACCTATCAGGAACTCGATACCGCCTCGGACTTCCTGGCCGCGCAGTTGACCGCGGCCGGTGCGGGTGTGGAAACGGTTGTCGCCCTGGCGATCTCCCGCAGCGCCGCGCTGCTCACCGCCATCTGGGCCACCGCCAAGACCGGCGCGGCCTTCCTGCCCATCGATCCGCGCAATCCGCTCGATCGCATCGACCACATGCTCACCGATTCGGGGGCGGTGCTGGGGCTCACCACGAGCGCGCATCGGCCGCTGCTGCCCGACACCATCCAGTGGCTGGTGCTCGACGGCCCGCAGGAAGACGCGCGCACCAAGGTGATTCACATCGACCGCTGGTCACGCGAAGCCTGGGAGCGGGACTACGACTACGCCGTGAACCCCGATCATCCCGCGTGGCTGATCTACACCTCCGGATCGACCGGGACGCCGAAGGGCGTGTCCGTCTCGCATCGCGGGCTGGCCGATCTCGTTCGGGCCCAGCACCACACGCTCGGGCTGAACGACCGGTCGCGGGTATTGCAGGTCGCCTCGCCCAGTTTCGACGCCTCGGCGTTCGAGGCGCTCATGGCCTTCGGCGCCGGCGGCACCGCCGTGGTCGCACCGCCCGATGTGTTCGGCGGCGACGCGTTGCAGGATCTCATTGCCACCCAGCGGGTCACGCATCTGGTGATCACCCCCTCCGCGCTGGCGACCATGGATCCGGCGGCGGTGTCCAGCGTGCGCGTGCTGGCGGTGGCGGGCGAGGCCATCGGCCCGGAACTGGTCGAGCGCTGGTCGGCCGGGCGGATGCTGGTCAATCTCTACGGGCCCACCGAATTCACGATCTGGGCGACGACTTCGGATGCGCTGCAGGCGAATCAGCCGGTCACCATCGGCCGTCCGATCCGCGGCGCGGCCGCGCTCGTGCTCGACGATCGGCTGCGGCCGGTGCCCATGGGCGTGGCGGGCGAGCTGTATCTGGCGGGCGAGGCGCTGGCCCGCGGTTACCACGCTCGGACCGGACTGACCTCGGCCCGCTTCGTCGCCGATCCCTACGGCGGGCCCGGCGAGCGCATGTACCGCACAGGCGATCTGGTGCGCTGGACCGGCGCGCTCACCGCGCCGCGCCTGGAATACCTCGGCCGCACCGACTTCCAGGTGAAGGTGCGCGGCCAGCGCATCGAACTCGGCGAGATCGACGCGGTGCTGGCGCGGGCCGACGGCGTCGAATTCGCCGTCACGCTGGGCGTCAAGGGACCGGGCGGGGCGACGGCCCTGGCCGCCTACGTCCTCCCCTCCCCCGGCGCAGTACTGGATATCTCCGCCATTCGCGCCCACGCGGCCGATACGCTGCCCGGCTACATGGTGCCGACGGCCTTCGTGGTGCTCGATGCCATCCCGCTCAACGCGGTCGGCAAACTCGATCGGAAAGCCTTGCCGGAACCGGTGTTCGAGGCCGAGACCGAGTACCGCGCGCCCACCGATGCCACCGAGACGGCGCTGGCGGAGATCGTGGCGGAGCTGCTCGGCCGCGAGCGCGTCGGCGTGCACGACTCGTTCTTCGCGCTCGGCGGCGACAGCATTCTCGCCATCCAGCTGGTGTCGCGGGCACGGCTGCGCGGCATCGAACTCTCGCCCCTGCAGGTCTTCGAGCATCGCACGGTCGCGGCCCTGGCGGCACTCGCCGAGGAGGCGGGCGCGGCCATCGTGCTCGAGGAATTGCCGGGCGGCGGGGTCGGCGAGCTGCCGCTCACCCCGATCGTGCGCTGGATGACCGAGCGCGGCGGCGATTTCGGGCGCTTCGCGCAGTCGGCGGTGCTGGAGATGCCGAAGGGCATCACCCGCGAACAGCTCGTCGCCACCGTCACCGCGGTGGTGGACAAGCACGATATGCTGCGCGCCCGGCTCACCCACGCCGACGGCGAATGGCGTTTGCAGACCGGAGAACCCGGCACCGTCGATGTCGACAAGCTGGTGCACCGCATCGAATTCCGCGCGGCCGGCACCGTCGAACTGCGCGAATACGCGGTGACCGAGGTGGATTCGGCCCTCAACCGGCTCGATCCGGCCAATGGCGTGGTCATGCAGCTGATCTGGTTCGACCCGGTCGGCTCGGGACCCGACGAGCGCACCGGGCGGCTGATCCTGGTGGCCCACCACCTCGTCACCGACGGCGTGACCTGGCGCATCATCATCCCGGACCTGATCGCCGCCTGGGCGCAGCTCTCCGGCGGGGCGACGCCGATCCTGCCCGAGACCGGCACCTCCATGCGCCGGTGGGCGCACGCACTGCGCGAGGAGGCCCACAGCGACAGCCGCACAGCCGAACTCGGCTACTGGCGCGAGATCGCCGAGACGCCCGATCCGCTCATCGGCCCCCGGGAACTGGATCCGGCCGTCGACCGCGCCGTCACCGTGCGCGCCGTCGAGGTGTCGGCCCCCGCATCGGTCACCACCGCACTGCTGACCACCATCCCGGCGCTGTTCGACGGCACCGTCGAAGACGCCCTGCTGGCCACCCTCGGACTGGCGGTGCTGCGCTGGCGGGCCGAGCGTTCCGGGCACACCGGCAGAACCGAACCGAATCCGGCCTCGGTACTCATCCGTATGGAAGGGCATGGGCGGCAACAGGAGATCGTTCCGGGCGCGGATCTGTCCCGCACCGCGGGCTGGTTCACCACCCTGTACCCGATGCGGCTGGACCTGCCCGGCATCGATGTGGACGACGCGCTCGACGGCGGACCGGCCATGGGCGACGCCATCCGGGCGGCCAAACATCAACTGCTCGCGGTACCCGGCAGAGGCATCGGCTACGGCCTGCTGCGCTATCTCAACGCGGAGACCGCACGCCAACTGCCGCACCGGGTTCCGGGCCGCATCGGGTTCAACTATCTCGGCCGCTACGCCGCCGCCGATATCCCGGCCGGACTGGAGGGGCTGGGCTGGCTGCCGACCGAGGAGTTCGGCGACCTGCACACCGAAGAGAATCCGGAAGTGCCGGTGACCGCCGAGATCGAGATCAATGCCGTCGTGGTCGGCGACCGGCTGCAGGCGAGCTTCACCTTCCCGGTCACGCTCACCGCGCGGCACGAGATCGCCGAACTGGCCATGCTGTGGATGGAATCCCTCACGGCGGCCGCCGATTTCGCCGATATGCCCGCGGCCCAGGAGGCCGCCCAGGCGGAAGCGAAGTACATGGCCGAGCAGGAACAAGCACGGGCCGCCGCGGAACTCGCTGCCGCGCAACCGGCTTCGGGCCCCGGTCTCGGATTGGATGTGGTGCTGCCCATTCGTCCCGACGGCGACGAACCGGCCCTGTTCTGCATCCACCCGTCCTCCGGCATCGCCTGGACCTATCTGGGCCTGGCCGAACTGCTGCGCCCCGGCCGCCCCATCTACGGCCTGCAGGCCCCCGACCTGTCCGGCGAACCCGCCGCCCGCAGCATCGACGATTTCGCCGAACGCTATGTGCGCGAGATCCGCCGGCTGCAACCGGAGGGCCCGTACCACGTGCTCGGCTGGTCCTTCGGCGGCCTCATCGCGCACGCCGTCGCCACCCGGCTGCTCGCCGAGGGCGCGGAAATCGGCACCCTCACCCTGCTCGACGCCGACAGCACCGATATCGACGGCGACAGCGTCGACAAGCTCACCGCCGGATCCTTCGTCGCCACCTTCGGCCAGGTCTTCGGCATTGCCGACGTCTCACCCGACGCCACCGCCGAGGAGGCGGCGGAACTGATTCGCGAGCGCATGGGCGGGGTCGCGCTCGTGGACGCCCTCACCCTGGAACGGATGGCCGCGTCCTACAACGCCTCCGCCCGCACCCGCACCGGCTATCAGCGGCCGGTATTCCACGGTGACGCCCTGTATTTCAGCGGCACCGTGGACACCTCGGACATCTTCGGGCCGGCCGGCTGGCGGCCCTGGATCACCGGGGAGATCACCAATTACGACATCGAGGCCACACACGACGAGCTCACCTCGCCGGACGCGCTGGCGGCCATCGCCCGCATCCTCGACGAACACCTCGGAGGGACACAGTGAAACCCGGCAGCGGCGTGGACGGCGTGATCGTCGAAGGCGTCGAGAAATCATTCGGAACCGTACAAGCCCTGCGCGGCATCACCTTCAAGGCCGCGCCCGGCGAGGTGCTCGGCATTCTCGGGCCCAATGGGGCGGGCAAGACGACCACCGTCAATATCCTGTCCACTCTCATCGCGCCCGATGCCGGGCGCGCGCAGGTCGCCGGGCACGACTGCGTGAGCGAGGCGGCCGCGGTGCGGCGCTCCATCATGCTGACGGGCCAGTTCGCCGCGCTCGACGACGCCCTCAGCGGGTACGAGAACCTGGTCATGTTCGGGCGGCTCATGGGATTGCGCAAACGCGCGGCGCGGGCGCGGGCCGACGAGCTGATCGAGGAATTCGATCTCGGCGCCGCCAAGGGCCGCCGCGTCGGCACCTACTCCGGCGGTATGCGACGGCGCATCGATATCGCGTGCGGGCTGGTGGTGCGGCCGGAGGTGGTGTTCCTCGACGAGCCGACCACGGGCCTGGATCCGCGCAGCCGGCAAGGCGTCTGGGACCTGGTGAGCGGCTTCCGCAAGCACGGCATCACCACCCTGCTCACCACGCAGTACCTGGAAGAGGCCGACGCGCTGTGCGATCGGATCATTGTCATCGACCACGGCGTGGTCATCGCCGACGGCACCGCCGACGAACTCAAGGCGCGCACCGGCGGCAGCTACTGCGAGATCGTGCCGCTGCGGATCGAGGAGCTGCCGCGAATCGCCACGGCCCTGGGCGATCTGCTGCCCGACGCCAGTCGCGAAGCGCTGACGCGGAATACCGATCGGCTGGGCATTCCCGCACCCGAGGGCGCGAAGACCCTCGCCGAGGCGCTGCGCCGGCTCGACGGGGCGGGACTGGAACTGGTGGACATCGCCCTGCGCCGGCCCTCGCTCGACGATGTATTCCTCTCGCTCACCGGGCATATGACCGAGGAGCAGGAGCTCAATGGAAAGGCCCGCTCGTGACCGCCGCGACGGCCACCGCGCCGGGCGGGTGGCTGACGAGCACCCGCGCCACCCCGGGCACGCTGCAGCAGTGGTGGGTGCTGACGGTGCGGCTCATCGTGCCGTCGGTCAAGACCGGCGAAATCCTCACCGCCGTGCTGGCTCCGGCGACCTTCGCCATCAGCTTCTACATCCCGCTCAACAAGGTGATGAGCTTCGCCGGGCACGGATTCAGCAGCTACGCCCAATTCTTCGCCCCCATCGTCATCCTGCAGGCCGCGGCCTTCACCGCCATCTCCGCCGCCTTCCGCGCCGCCACCGATATGGTCTCCGGCCTGGACCGCCGCTTCGACGCCATGCCCATGCACCCGCTGGTGCCGACCGCGGCGCGCATGTCCGCCAATGTCTTCCGCATGATCATCGCGCTCATTTCCGCGCTGATCTCGGTGCACGTCATCGGCTTCCGCTTCGAGGGCCCGCTCTCGCACACCCTCGGCTTCCTGGGCCTGGCCATGCTCATCGGCATCGCCTTCTGCCTGGGCGCCGACGTCATCGGCACGGTCACCAAATCCCCCGAGGCCACCACCCAGATGCTGGTGCTGCCGCCGCTCATCCTCGGCATGCTCTCCACCGGCCTCGCCCCCGCGAACCAATTCCCGGACTGGGTCGAACCTTTCGTCCGCAATCAGCCCGTCTCGCAATTCGCCTTCGGCCTGCGCGCGCTCGGCGGCGACTCACTGGGCAAGGCGGGCGAGGTGAGCTGGGCGGTCATGACGCCGCCACTGCTGTGGGGCATCGGAATCATTCTCTTCTCGCTGTACTTCACTGTCCGCCTGAACACGAAGAGGTCGTGACGTGATCACCCTTGCCCCGAGCACCGACTCCGCCGACACCATCACCACGACCGAGGGCTCGGCCCCGGCGCTGGTGCGCCACACCTGGATTCAGACGCTGCGGCTGCTGCTGCGCTGGGTCCGCGATCCGATCACCCTGCTGGAAACCCTGATCGTGCCCTGCCTGCTGCTGCTCATGCTCGACATCGTGGTCGGCAGCCAGATCGAGAAGTTCTCCGGCAGCAGCGCCCTCTACGGTTCGGTCCCCATGGTGTGCCTGGTCGGCGCGCTGTCGGGCACCGTCGCCAGCGGCGTCATGCTGGGCCGGGAACGCGATGCCGGCCTGCTGGCCCGGTTCTGGGTGCTGCCCGTGCACCGCGCCTCCGGGCTCGCCGCGCGCATTCTGGCCGAGGGCTGCCGGATCTTCGGCGGCACCCTGGTGATCATCGGATTCGCCATGCTGCTCGGCTTCCGCTTCCGGCAGGGCCCGCTGGCCGCCTTCGCCTTCCTGTGGGTGCCGGTGCTGTTCGGCCTGGCCTTCGCCACCATGGTCACCGCCATCGCGGTGTTCACCGCCAAATCCACCCTCGTCGAGGCCATTGCCATCCTGTCCTCGCTGCTGATGTTCTTCAGCACCGGATTCGTCCCGCTGGGCGCGTATCCGGAGTGGATCCAGCCGGTGGTCCGCAATCAGCCCATGTCGGTCGCCGTGGACACCA
Organism: Nocardia sp. NPDC127526; assembly: GCF_042672265.1. NCBI lineage: Bacteria > Bacillati > Actinomycetota > Actinomycetes > Mycobacteriales > Nocardiaceae > Nocardia > Nocardia sp. NPDC127526. The sequence goes on from NZ_JBHXVO010000014.1 coordinate 51,881, forward strand.
TGCGCGCCCTCGCCGAAGGCGGACCCCTCGCGAGTCCGCTGCTGCGCACCATCGCCTGGTCGGTCGGCGCCATCATCGTCTTCGCCCTGCCCGCCGCCTACGGCTACCGCCGCGCCAGCCGCCGCTGAGCAAACCTCGTCATCCGGGATTCCATGATCGAAACGCCCTATCAACCCCCCTTTCGGTAAATAACACGTGCACGGCGCGTCGACCGGCCGCCGAATCACACGCGGCGGATTAAGCTGACCGCCGTGCTCGAACCCGAAACCGCCGTCGCGCCCCATCCCGATATCGCACATCTGGCCCCGCTGCTGGGCACGTGGCGCGGCCGCGGACAGGGCGAGTACCCGACCATCAACTCCTTCGAATATCTGGAGGAAGTGCATTTCGGTCATGTCGGCCGGCCGTTCCTGACCTACCGGCAACGCACCCGCGCCGCCGACGACGGCCGCCCGATGCATAGCGAAACCGGATATCTCCGGGCCATCGGCGGCGACCGGATCGAGCTGATCCTGGCCCATCCGACCGGCATCACCGAGATCTGCGAGGGCACCATCGTCCGCGACGACGAGGGCATGCGCATCGAGCTGGACTCCACCTCGATCGGCCGCAGCAGCACCGCCAAATCGGTGACCGCCCTGGGCCGCAGCATCACCCTGGCCGGGGACACCCTGAGCTACCGGCTGCGCATGGCCGCGGTCGAGCAGCCGCTGCAGCATCACCTCGCCGCCACCATGCAGCGCGCCAACTGAGCGCCGCGAGCGCGGCGGGTGACGGCCCGCTGAACTGAAATCCAACTTCCGCGACCAACGTCCAGGTGACCTGCGGCACTGCGGTTCCAGAGGTGTGCCCGATCACACTCGAGGGTTGCCAGGCCCAGCACACTCGGATTACCGTTCCTTACGGTGGCAAACAGTCAGCCAACCCTAATGAGCACCGGCTATCCGAAACTCATCGTTCGGACCGCCCAACTCGATCCCCCTGAACAAGGGAGTTGGATATGAAGCGCTCGGCCCTCTTGCTACTCACCACCGCGGGCATGGTCCTCGCCGGAGCCGGTGTCGTCGAAATCGTCGGCGATGCGTCCACCGTCGGCCCGCCCGCGAAATCCCTGGCCCAGCAGCGCTATGTATCCGAAGCCCTCACCGGGGAAATCCAGCCCGCCGCGTGCGTGAGCCTCGGCGGGCGCTACCAGACCTCCTCCCCGCGCTGACCGCGCGACCTGCCCCCGGCTCAGTACCCGGGCGGTAGCGCCGTGAGCATGTCCCGGGTCACCGCCACCGCATTATCGGAGCTGCCGCCGCGCACCAGCAGGGTCGCCCAGGCCATATCGCCGCGGTAGCCGATGAACCAGGAGTGCGAGCCGCCGTCGACTTCGGCCTCACCGGTCTTGCCGTAGACCTCGCCCTGATCGCGCACGCGCTCGGCGGTGCCGCCGAGCACCACCTTGCGCATCATCGCGCGCAGGCCCGCCAGCACGTCCTCGGGGAGTTGCGGGCGTTCACCGGTGACCTCGGTCGGGTGGCCCGAAATGAGATACGGCACCGGCGTGCTGCCGTGCGCGACCGTCGCGGCCATCAATGCCAGGCCGAAGGGACTGGTCAGCACCTTGCCCTGGCCGATGCCGTCCTCGGCGCGCTGCACGAGATCGTCACTGCGCGGGACCGAGCCCGAGACCGTCGGCAGCCCGGCCACCGTGTAGTCCGGGCCGATACCCAGCGCCGCGGCGGCCGTGCGCAGATCCTCGCCGCCGAGCTCGGAGGCGATCTTGGCGAAGGCGGTGTTGCAGGATCGCTCGTAGGCCGTGGACATGGGCACGTCGCCGACGGTGAAGAGGTTGTAGTTGGGAATGGTGCGCTCCCCCACCACGATCCGGCTCGGGCACGGGACGATGGTGTCCGGGGTGGCGTCGCCGGTGGTCATGGCCGCGGCCGCGGTCACCGTCTTGAACGTGGAACCCGGCGGGTACAGGCCCGAGGCGGCGACGGGGCCGTCGGCATCGGCGGCCTCGTTCTGCGCGATGGCGAGAACGGCGCCGGTGGACGGCTGGATCACCACCATCATGGCCTGCTCGGTGCGGCCGTCGACCGCGCGCTGGGCGGCATTCTGGATGTGCCGGTCCACGCTCAGCGAGAACGACGGGGAGACCTGCGGCGCAACCTCTTTCAGCACATCGGTGTCGACGCCGTTGGCATTGACGGTGACCACGGTCCAGCCGGCCTTGCCGTCCACCTCGTCGATCACGGTCTTGCGGACCTGGGTCATGAGATCCGGGGCGAAGCGGCGATCGGTGGGGACCATATCCCACTGCTTGCCGAAGGTGACGCCCGGCAGGCCGAGCAGATCGGCGCTCACCTGGCCGAATTCCCATTCCGAGAGCACCGCGACGGTGTAGGGGCCCTCGGTCTTGCGGGCGGCGTCGATGACCGAGGCGGGGGTGATCCGCTCGTCGAACTGCCGCAGCACCGTCGCCAATGTCGTTGCCACGGCGGTCGGATCGACATTGGCGGAGCGGGTGAAGGTGACGCGGTAGACCGGGCCCGGCACCAGCACATCGGTGCCGGAGCGCTCGTTGACCCGGGCGCGCGGCGCGGGGACGGACCGCAGTTGCAGGCTCTGCGTATCGCCCAGCTGCGGATGGATATTCGACGACATCCAGCGCACCACCCAGCGCCCGTCGCTGCGGCCCATATTGAGCTGGCCGCGATAGGTCCAGACGCGATCCTTGGGCAGTTTCCACTCGTAGGTGTAGTCCACGGTGGCCGTATCGCCGCTGACCCGCATATCGCCGGAGGTCGCCGACAGTTCCTCGGCCTGGAGCTGATCCCAGGCGGAAGCCAGTGCGGGACCGGCCTTTTCGGGCAGGCTGGTGAAATCCGCCGCGGCCCGCACATCGTGGCGGGCGAAGGCGTCGAGGAAGGCGTCGGCGGTCTGCGCCGGACCCTGCGGACCCGACGAGCAGCCGGCGGCGGCAATCGTGATCGCGGCCGCGATCAGCATGGTGAGCACCCGTGTTGACATCGGCACAGATGCTAGAGCCAACTACTGGCAAACCCGCGCGACACACTGCACCGGAACGGATTTCACGCCGATATCACACAAATGGGTCAGTCGAGCAGCACCGTGGCGAATGTGGCGATTTGCCGGAATCCCACCTTGGCGTAGGCGCGGCGGGCGGCCTCGTTGTAGCAGTTCACGTACAGGCTGGCGGTGCGGCCGGAGGCCACCACCACATTGGCGACGGCGGCGGTGCCCCCGGTGCCGAGACCCTTGCCGCGGCGGTCCGGATGCACCCAGACGCCCTGGATCTGGCCGGTGCGGCGGGACAGCGCGCCCACCTCGGCCTTGTAGACGACCTCGCCGTCCTCGAATCGCGCCCAGGCGCGGCCGGATTCGATGAGGCTCGCGACCCGGCGGCGGTAGCTGCGGCCGCCGTCGCCGGCGCGGGGATCGACGCCGATCTCCTCGGTGAACATGGCGACCGCGGCGACCAGGTAGCGGTCGATCTCCTCGGGACGCACCCGGCGCACCTGCAGGTCCGGTTGCACCCCGGCGGGCTTCTCCAGGGCGAGCAGCGGCTGATCGGCGCGCAGATCGCGCGGCGGGCCCCAGTGCTCACACAGCAGCTCCCACAGCGGCAGCGCGAGTTCGCGGCGGCCCACCACCGAGGAGCAGATGCGCGGGCCGCGCACCGCCCGATCGGCGAAGGCGCGCAGATCGGCCCGATTGCCGCGCAGCGGGACCAGATTCGCGCCCGAGAAGCACAGGGAATCCCCGGGGCCGCCGCGGCTCCAGAGTTCGCCGTAGGTGCCGCGGGCGTCGAGCCCGTACTCCTGCAAGCGCGCGGCCACCATGCAGGTCGCCACCGGATCGGTGTCGAGCACCCGCAATACCTGCGTCAGATCGCGGTTCGCGAGCTGACGGGCACCGGACGACTTCGCCCGCCGGGTCGGCTCCAGCACACTCCGCACGTTCACAGCGTGCCAGAACTTCTGACAACACGCCGCACTATTGACCGTGGCCGCGCGTCTCGCGGCCACGGCACGCCTGCGACCAGGTGGTTATCCCGCGGTGACGACCGGCGAACCGCTGCCAGCGGTCTCACCCATCTCGTCGGCGAGACGCATGGCCTCCTCGATGAGGGTCTCCACGATCAGGTGCTCGGGCACGGTCTTGATGACCTCGCCCTTGACGAAGATCTGGCCCTTGCCATTGCCGGAGGCGACGCCCAGATCGGCCTCGCGGGCCTCGCCGGGACCGTTCACCACACAGCCCATGACGGCCACGCGCAGCGGCACCTCCATGCCCTCCAGGCCGGCGGTGACCTCATTGGCCAGGGTGTAGACGTCGACCTGGGCGCGGCCGCAGGACGGGCAGGAGACGATCTCGAGCTTGCGCGGGCGCAGGTTCAGCGACTGCAGGATCTGGCCGCCGACCTTCACCTCCTCGGCGGGCGGGGCGGACAGCGAGACGCGGATGGTGTCGCCGATGCCCTGGGATAGCAGCGCGCCGAAGGCGGTCGCGGACTTGATGGTGCCCTGGAAGGCCGGGCCCGCCTCGGTCACGCCCAGGTGCAGCGGGTAGTCGCACTGGGCCGCCAGCTGGCGGTAGGCCTCCACCATGATCACCGGGTCGTTGTGCTTGACCGAGATCTTGATATCGCCGAAGCCGTGCTCCTCGAACAGGCTCGCCTCCCACAGCGCCGACTCCACGAGGGCCTCGGGGGTGGCCTTGCCGTACTTGGCCATCATGCGCTTGTCGAGCGAGCCCGCATTGACGCCGATGCGGATCGGGATGCCGGCGTCGCCGGCCGCCTTGGCGACCTCCTTGACGCGGCCGTCGAATTCCTTGATGTTGCCCGGATTCACGCGCACCGCAGCACATCCCGCGTCGATGGCGGCGAAGATGTAGCGGGGCTGGAAGTGGATGTCGGCGATCACCGGGATGCCGGACTTGCGGGCGATGATGGGCAGCGCGTCCGCGTCCTCCTGACGCGGGCAGGCCACGCGCACGATGTCGCAGCCGGAGGCGGTGAGTTCCGCGATCTGCTGCAGGGTGGCGTTCACATCGTGGGTCTTGGTGGTCGTCATGGACTGCACGGAGACGGGGAAATCGCTCCCCACGCCGACATTGCCCACCATGAGCTGGCGGGTCTTGCGCCGGGGTGCGAGGACCGCCGCCGGCGCAGCGGGCATCCCCAATCCGATGGCTGTGCTCACGAGAGTGTGCCTACTTTCGTCATGATCCTCACCCTTCCGGTCCCGAGTCTAACGACGCTCGAATACCGCTCGCCCTGTGACAGCGGCGACAACGGTACAGCTCCCGAGCCGTCAGCCCGGAATCGGCCGACCCCTACGATGGGTATTCGTTGCAGATCGTGCGAGGGCGTTTGGAGCGAATTGTGAAGGTAGCGAACATCGATCACTGGCCCGGCACCCCCGACGAAGCCGTCGCCCTGCAAGATCGACTGCGCTCCCTGGTGGTCCCGGAAAACCCCCGGCCACCGCATTTCCGCACGGTAGCGGGCCTTGACTCCGCCTACGACGACCACGGCAACGTGGCCGCCGCCATAGTAGTCCTCGATCTCGACACCCTGGAAACGGTGGAGACCGTCACCGCCCGCGGCACCACCGATTTCCCGTATGTTCCCGGACTGCTGGCCTTCCGGGAACTGCCGACAACCTTGCGGGCCCTCGAAAAGCTCACCGTCACACCGGATCTCTTCATCTGCGACAGCCAGGGCCTGGCCCACCCCCGCCGCTTCGGCTTCGCCTGCCACCTCGGCCTGCTCACCGCCACCCCTACCCTCGGCGTCGCCAAGAACGCCTGGGGCGACCACGCCGAACCGGCCCCCGACCGCGGCTCCTGGACCACCATCACCATCGACGGCGACCCCGTGGGCCGCGCCCTGCGCACCCGCGCCGGGGTCAAACCGGTCTACGTCTCGGTGGGCCACCTCATCGACCTCGACACCGCCTGCGCCCAGGTCCTCGCCCTCACCCCCGAATTCCGCCAGCCCGAGACCACCCGCCGCGCGGACGCCCTGTGCCGGCAACTGCTGCGCGAAATCGCTACGGGAACAGCTTGATCGGGTTGACGATGTCGGCGGCCAGGGTCAGCAGCATGTACGCACCGCCGATGACGACCACTACGTAGGTGGCCGGCAGCAGCTTGAGGTAGTCGACCGGGGCGCCCGGGGGCAGGCCCTTGCGGCTGCGGAAGACATTGCGGATCTTCTCGTAGATGACGACCGCCATGTGGCCGCCGTCGAGCGGGAGCAGGGGCAGCAGGTTGAAGGCGCCGAGGAAGAAGTTCAGGCTGGCCAGGGTCAGGACGAACAGTTCCCAGAGGCCGCGTTCGGCCGATTCGCCGCCGATGCGGCTGGCGCCGAGGACGCTGACGGGGGTTTCCGGGTCGCGTTCGCCGCCGGTCACCGCTTCCAAGAGGTCGGCGACCTTGGCGGGCATCTGGGTCAGCGCATGCACGGTGCGGCCGAGGATATCGCCGGTGAAGGCAGCCGAGGCGGGGATGGCGGCCAGGACGTTGTATTGGACCGGCTCGTAGAAGTCTTGGCCGACACCGATTTTGGCGACCGTCTTGGGCCGGCCATCCTTCTCGGGGTAGATGGTGGCCAGCTGGGGGGTGACGGGCACGGTGAGGGTGTCGCCGTCGCGGTCGATGGTGTAGGTGAAGGTGCCGGTCTGCTTCTGGGTCTGCTCGACGAATTCCTTCCACGTCTTCACCGGGACGCCGTTGACGGCGGTCACGATATCGCCGCGCCGCAGGCCCGCCTGCTGGGCGGGACCCTCGCCGGTGCAGGGGACGACCTGCTGGGCGGAGGTCTGGCTCTGCACGCAGCTCATATTGCCCAGCTGGGTGGCCGGGGGCTGATCGAAACGCGGCAGGCCCCAGCCCACCGCGAGGATCACGATCAGGATGAAGCCGAGCAGGAAGTTCATCAGGATGCCGCCGGACATGACCAGCAGGCGCTTCCAGGTGGCCTGCCGGTACATGGCGCGGTCGAGATCCTCGGGGTCCAGCTCGTCGAGGGCGGTCATGCCGGCGATATCGCAGAAGCCGCCCAGCGGCAGCGCCTTCAGGCCGTATTCGGTCTCACCGCGGCGGAAGGAGAACACCTTCGGGCCGAAGCCGATGAAGTAGCGGCGCACCTTCATGCCGGTGGCCTGCGCCGTCCACATGTGGCCGCATTCGTGTAAGGCGACCGACAGGGTGATGCCGAGAGCGAACAGGATGAAGCCGATCGCGTAGACCATGCGGTTACGAACCCTCCTGCTGAATCAGCCGCGCACGAGCGTGCGTGCGGTCTCTCGCGCCCACGCGTCCGCCGCGAGCACCTCGTCCAAGGTACTGGGTTCGGCGGTCCACGCGTCGGCGGACTCCACGACGCGCGCCACCGTGCGGACGATGCCCGGGAATCGGATCAGGCCGTCGAGGAAGGCCTGGACGGCGATCTCGTTGGCGGCGTTGTAGACGGCGGTCACGCAACCGCCCGCCTTGCCGGCTTGCCGGGCGAGTTCGACCGCCGGGAACACCTCGTTGTCGACCGGTTCGAAGGTCCAGGTGGCGGCGGTGGAGAAGTCGCAGGGGGCGGCGGCGCCCGGGACCCGGTCCGGCCAGCCCAGGGCCAGCGCGATGGGGAGCTTCATGTCCGGGGGGCTGGCCTGGGCCAGGGTGGAGCCGTCCTTGAACGTGACCATGGAATGCACGATGGACTGCGGGTGCACGGTCACGTCGATGTCGTCGTAGTCGATGCCGAACAGCAGGTGGGTTTCGATGAGCTCGAGGCCCTTGTTCACCAGCGATGCCGAGTTGAGGGTGTTCATCAGGCCCATCGACCAGGTCGGATGGGACTTGGCCTCGGCCGGATTCACCGATTCGAGCATCTCGGAGGTCCAGCCGCGGAACGGGCCGCCGGAGGCGGTGAGCACCAGTTTGGCGACCTCCTCGGCCCGGCCGCCGCGCAGGCATTGGGCGAGGGCGGAATGCTCGGAGTCGACCGGGACGATCTGGCCGGGGGCGGCCGCCTTGGTGACCAGCGAGCCGCCGGCCACCAGGGATTCCTTATTGGCCAGGGCCAGTCGGCGACCGGATTCGAGAGTCGCCAGCGTCGGCTCCAAGCCGAGCGAGCCGACCAGGGCATTGAGGACCACATCCGCATCCGTGCGGCGCACCAATTCGGCCGCCGCCTCCGGACCCGCCAGGGACACACCGAGTTTCGCCGCCGCCCCCTCATCGGCCACGGCCACGTTGCGCGTACCGGTGGCGGCGATCTGCTGGGCCAGCAGCTCGGCATTCCCGCCCCGCGCCGCCAGCCCGACCACCTCGAACCGGTCCGGATTGGCCGCGATCACCTCCAGCGCCTGCGTACCAATCGAACCCGTGCTGCCCAGCAGCAGAACCTTCACAACGTCGGACACGCGCTCATTCTCCCTTGCAGGACTGATCATCCCCGCGCGGGGTTTCAGGGGCTTGGCCTCGCCACCGCCGTTGGGGTTTCAGGGGCTTGCCCCTGAGAGTTCGAGAGTTGCCACACCGCCACCCTGCTGGCTACGACGGACGGTCGTATGCCACCATATTGGCCAGAATTCGATTCGAGCCTAAAGAGGGAGCGAAAGTGGCCACCACGGAACTGGAACCCGCCCACAGCTCTGCTGTTGTCACCAAGGTCGACCCGGCCGAGGTTCCGTCCGCCGCTTGGGGCTGGAGCGGTGAGTCGCGGCGCACCTTCCGCGCTGCCGGGTGGGTCGTCGTCGTGATCTTGTTGGCCATGCTGTTCGAGGGGCCGCAGGGCAGCTCGTCGGGCACCGGGAATATCGGCTATATCTTCCTGATCTTGTTCGCCCTCGGGATTGCGGCGGTGCTGATTCGCGACTCGCTGTTGCAGCGCAAGCCGCGCTAGGTTTTTCGTACGGCAAGGGCCGGGTCGCCTCCGACGACCCGGCCCTTGCCGTGTTTTCAGTTGTGGCGCCCGGTGATTACTGGTTCTCCGGCGCGTTGATGCGCTGCACGAAGCCGATGCCGACGATGATCGCGGCGGGGATGCCGGTGATCACCAGGCCGGCCGCGGCGCCCAGCGGGATGCCCATGGCGGCGCCGGCGAGGCAGCCGAAGACCGGGGCCAGGCCGCCGGCTTCCAGGATCGGCAGGCCGAGGGTCGCGCCGCCGATGATGCCGAGGGCGCAGCCGGCGGCGCCGCCGACGACGGTGCCGATCAGGGTGCCGATGGCGGTGATCATGCCGAACTGGGTGGAGGCGGCGGAGACGGCGTCATCGAAGGCCTCCTGCTTCACCACGTTGTGGCGCAGGTCGATGCTCGCGGGGCGGGCGGCGGCCGGATCGGTGCTGGGGACGAGGGTGGCGCGCAGGCCGTCGACGGCGGCGTCGATCGGGTGCGAGAGATCGTCGAGGGTGTATTCGAGGGGGAGGCCCACGACCACATTGCCCTGCTCGTCGCGCACCTGGAACTGACCGTTGTCGGTGGTCATGGAGCCCTTGTCGGTCTCGACGACAACCGCGTTGCCTTCGACGTGGGCGTTCCAGTGGATGGACGGCGCGACCTGGGCGATGCCCTGGTTGATCCCGTCGATCACCGAGGGAAGAACAGGAGCCGGAGCGGGGGCCGGGTCGGCGTGAACCGTACCGGCGGTGACGCCGAGGGCCGCGATGACGAGAGCCGACGTAGCGGCGACTTTGCTGAACTTCATGGCTGTGATTGCTTTCTTGCGCGGGCACTTCCGGTTTCGGGAGTGGGAGCTTTTCAAGCGCCTTAGTCAAGTGTCCAGCAGACTGTTGCCAAAAAGTAACCTGAGAGCTCCCTTAGAGGTTAAAAGCGACAGTGATCTACGTCATCGCACTCGAAAACGCTTCTTGGAAACCAACTTTCAGTCCGTTATGCCGGTCAAATCCACTTTGTGATCTCCATTACACGTAACGGTTGGATCGAATAACTCCCCACGCGCCCCGGGATAGGTCGATCGGCCGATGTGGCGAGGTCACCCCGGGTCGGACCATGGCTGCACCGTCTCGATTCCGAGGCGTGTCACGACCCGGATTCGAAGGAAATCTCATGTCCCGATCACCACGGCGCGGCCTGCGCCGCCGTGCCGCCGGCGCTCTGGCGACCGTCGGCGTTCTCGTGCTCGGCGGAACGGTGGGCGGCTTCGCGCTGCCGACCACCGCCGGCGCTTCCAGTCACCGGGAGGCCCCGCTCATCGCGGGGGATCCGGCGGTGGACAACACCGATGTGTACGCGTTCGTCAGCCCGGACAAGCCCGATACCGTCACCCTCGTCGCCAACTGGTGGGGTGTGCAGGCGGCCTACGGCGGCCCGAACTTCTACCCGTGGGCGACCGAGGCGAACTACGACATCAATATCGACAATGACGGCAATGGCAAACCGGACCTGTCGTATCGCATCAACTTCACCACCGACGACCGGCGCGGCGGGTCGACCTTCCTCTACAACAATGGGCCGGTCACCAGCCTGAACGACGAGAATCTGCTGTTTCGGCAGAACTACACGGTGTCGGTCAGCCACGGGGTGAACGACTGGCGGCCGATCGCGCACGGGCAGGCGGCGCCCTCGTATGTCGGCGAGGCGTCCATGCCCGACTATCAGACGCTGCGGGAGCAGGCGACCGAGACGCTGCCCAGCGGCGGCAGCGTATACGTCGGCGCGGCGGAGGATCCGTTCTTCCTGGATCTGCGGGTGTTCGACCTGCTCTACGGCGGTGATCTGTCGGAGACCGGCACCGATACCCTCGCCGGGTTCAATGTCAATACCGTTGTGCTGCAGGTGCCCATGCGGGATCTGGCATTGAAGAACGATCCGGCCCGCAACCCGGTGATCGGCGTGTGGAGCGATACCGAGCGCCGCACCATGCAGCTCAGCCCGGGCGAGGCCAAGCCGGTCGGCGAGGCCGTGCAGGTGTCGCGGCTGGGTAATCCGCTGGTGAACGAGGTGGTCATGCCCGCCGAGTTGAAGGACGCGTTCAATGGGATCTCCCCCGCCACCGACGCCACCATTCCCGAGGTGGTGAAGCGGGTCACCGATCCGGAGCTGGCCAAGCTGATCGAGGCCATCTACAAGATCCCGGCCCCGGCCGCGCCGCGTAATGATCTGGTGGAGATCTTCCTCACCGGAATCGCCAAGAACGCACCGACATTGGACGGCACCGCGCCGCCGATCCAGGCGGATCTGAATTCCCAGATCCTCAATGCGGATGCCAATGCCAAGGCGTTCCAGCCCTCGGAGATGTTGCGGCTCAACATGTCCATCCCTGTAACGGCCTCGCCGGAGCGGCTCGGCGTGCTCGCCGGTGATCTGCAGGGGTTCCCGAACGGGCGGCGGCTGACCGACGACGTCGTCGATATCGCCTTGCAGGCCATGGAGGGTGCGGCCGCGACCGGTCAGCTGGTCGACGCGCTCGCCGCGGGCGACAAGGTGGATGCCAATGACGCGAAGTTCTCCGAGTCCTTCCCGTACCTCGCATTGCCTTCGCGCGGTATGGAATACACCTCGGGAGCCTTGGCGGACGGCACCGTGACCGCGCCCGCCGCCGCGGCGCCCTCCGGTACGGACGGGATGTCGTGGACGATGCCCGCCGTCGCGGGTGGCGTCGGCGCGGCCGCGCTGCTCGGCTTCGGCGGCTGGATGCTGTTGCGCCGCAGGCGCGCGGTGAATCCGCTCGATCCGCCGCCGAGCGCCTGATATCGCTCCCGGGGGCGGGACCGGCCCCGATCCGGTCCCGTCCCCGGGGCGTTCTCCCCTCCCCCACCTCTCCCATTCGAGGCCGCGAAATGTCCGAAACCCAGTCCCGCGGAGCACTCTTCCGCATACGCCGACAGCCCGCACTGATCTTGTTCGCTCTCTTCGTCCTGATCGCCGCCGCGGCGGGGACGACCATCGCCTTGTCCGACAACACATCTCCCGCCGACTCCGCGCGGACCGTGAGCGTCGATCCGCTGATCACCAAGGTCGCGCAGCAGCGGCAGCAGCTCGAACGGGTGCCCGGCAATGCCGCGGGCTGGGCCGAATTGGGCGCGGCCTATGTCGAACTGGCCCGCATTACCGGCGATCCGGAGAACTACGGTGAGGCGCAGCGGGCGCTGGACCGGTCGATCGAGATCGAGCCGGAGGGCAATGCCGAAGCCTTGTTCGGGCTCGGTGTGCTCGCCAACGCGCTGCACGATTTCACCGCGGCGCGCACCTACGGGGAACAGGCCCTGGCGCTGCGCCCCGAAAGCGCCGACGTCTACGGCGTTCTCGTCGACGCCTACACCCAGCTCGGTGACGCCGACGCCGCCACCGCCGCCGTCCAGCGCATGCTCGATCTGCGGCCCGGTGTGCCGTCGTTCACCCGCGCCGCCTACGACCTGGAATTGCACGGCCGCACCGAGGACGCGCGCGCGGCCCTGGAAATGGCGCTCGGCGCGGCGAATACCGCCGATCAGATCGCATTCGCCCGGTATCACCTGGGCGAGCTGGCCTTCAATTCCGGGCAACTGGACGAGGCCGAGGTTCAGTACAAGGCCGGACTGCCGGCGAATCCGGAGAGCGCGGCCCTGTTGCAGGGCACGGCCAAAATCGCTGCCGCGCGGGGAGATTCCGCTCGGGCCATCGACCTGTACACGCAATTGACCGAGATCGCACCGCTGCCGGAATATCTGATCGAATTCGGCGAACTGCTCGAATCGGCGGGCCGCCCCGGCGAAGCCGCCGGCAAGTACCGGGAGGTCGCCGCACAGCAGGCCGAACTCGCCGCCCAGGGCGCCACCGAATACCTCGACGCCGCCCTGCTCGCCGCCGACCACGGCGACCCGAACGAGGCCGTCCGCCTGGCCCAGCTGGAATACGACCGCCGCCAGAGCATTCTCACCGCCGACGGCCTGGCCTGGTCCCTGCACAAGGCCGGCCGCAATGAAGAAGCCCTCGGCTATGCCGACCAGGCGGCAACCCTGGGCTGGCGCAGTGCCACCCTCGCCTACCACCGCGGCATGATCCTCGCCGCCCTCGGCCGATCCGACCAGGCCGCCGACACCCTGTCCGAGGCGCTGCGGATCAACCCGTACTTCTCCCCGCTGCACTCACCCCGGCTGCAACAAACCCTCGATTCCCTCAACCGTCGTTGACCGATAGCCGCTGCACCAGCCGCGCTCGATAACACACGAGCGCGGCTACTCCGGCGAATACCGCGGTGAGGCCGCACGCGAGTATCCGAAATCCTTGCCCCACCTGGAATTCGGTCGCGGCCCGCTCGATTTCGTCGAGCGTGTGCCGGGCGCGATCATCGAACAGGACCGAGGCCCGCGGCCACAAATACAGAATCGACAGCAGGAACTGCCCGCTGATCAGCGAAACCAGCGAGGCGATCAGCCATCCCCGTCCCACCCGGTACCACAGCGCCGCACCGAAAGCGGCCAGCGCGCACAGCGTCAGCCCGGCCCCCAACGGCCGCATCAAATCCCCTACCGCCATCGCGCTCATGAATCGCTCGGTCAACTCCAGCGATTCCGGAATATCGCGAAAGATATTGGGATACAGCAACACCGTCTCGGCGACGGTCGCGGAGAACACGAATCCGGCGACCGCCGCGTACAACCCGACGACGGCAACCGGAACGGTAGCGGACTTCATGACGACCTCCTGGTGGAGACCGTAGGCTCGTGGCCCGCCCACCGAATCCGGAATTCACCCCCATTGGCCGCTCAGGGGTAACCCCGAATGCTCAATGCGGGGTCAGCGACCAATCCTCGACGGTCCCGCGCGTTCCGACCGGGCATCCGTCGGGCTCGCGCCCGGTGTTCGGGCCCACGGTTCTGCCGTACATCAACAGGCATTGCTGCGAGGCCTTCTCATCGCTCACGTCCTCGGTGTACAGAATTCCGATGGTGGTGTCATTGGCGATTCGCGAGGCGCTGAAGGCCAGTACCCCGGTCACCCCTTGATAGTCGATCTCGCGCAGTTTCGTCGCGATGGCGGCCCGAGCGGGAACGGTGCCGGCGGCGGTCTCCGCCAGATAGGCCTGATTGCGACGCACGGCCTCCAGGAACACTCCCGCGACGTCGTACGCCAGTCCGGTGCGGTCGCCCGGCCAGGCGGTCTCGTACAGATCGAGCTGGTCGACAAGGGATTTCAAGCGCCGGCACATATCCAGATAGTCCGGATGCACCGGCTCGTCGCCCAGCACGCCGCGGCCTTCGCGCACACATTCGGCCCCACCGAGCAAGACCGGAACGGCCTTGGCCACATAGCGAATCGGCAGTCCCGGCGGGGCGGCCGCGCGGGCGGTCGGGTCGGCGATGAATCGGGTCACCGCATCGTTGCCGAGGATCGCCAGCGTTTCGGGGGTGGGGCAGCCGCGGGTGAGCGAATCCACGAAGGCCCCGAAGTCGTGGTTGCGGCCGGCGAAATAGTGCAGCCGCTGCCGGTCGGGCTGCGGCTGCGCGCACGGCGCGGGCCAGTCGGCCATCTCCTGCTGGCGAATCCAGGACACTTCCTCGAAAGCTATTCCGCGCCCGCGCAGTTCGTTCCGAACCCCATCCGTCAGCGATTTCACGTAGATGTCGTCGGGATCGTTCCAGTGATAGAGGGTGATGCCGGTGTATCGCGGCTGTCCCTGCCGCGCATCCCCTTCCGGATAGCGCGCTCCCTGGTAATAGTCGGCCACCAGCCGCGCCTGTGTCAGATTGCCCGGGACCGGCTGGAAATACAGCGGCGACACCTCGGTGAGCCCATCGGCCGACAAGGTGGTCGGCATGACCGGCACCCCGCTCGCACCGAGCAGCGCGATGGCCCGGCGCGTCTCGGCCGTACTGCGGTCCAGGCCGACCACGCCGATGAGGGTGGAGTCCGCGCGCACGATCCGGCTCAGCAGATGTTCGGCCACCCAGGAGGCGTATCGCATGGTGGATCCGCCATTGGCGATGATCACCCGCAGCAGCGGTTCGGATTCGCTGCTCTCCTCGATCGCGCGCCGCTGGCGTATCGCGAATCCGGCCAGTTCCTCCACCTGCGCGTGCGGATACTTCACATTGTCGTCCACATAGGTGAGCCCGGCGAAGTAGACCACCGAGACCAGGGTCTTTCTCGGATTGCGGCGGTGGATGTCCTCGGCGATCCGATTCTGCCGGAACACCTCTCGCTGCATTTCCCGCAGCTCGGCGTCATCGGTGAAAATCAGGCTCTCACTGTCGCTGTAGCCCACGCACTCCCCGCCGTGCACCGCCACCCCGATCCCGGACTCCCATGGCCACCGCCAGCAGCCCTCGCGCAGCTGGGGTCCGACGGTCGGTGAGGCCGCGACGACCGAGACGACGATGAGCGCCAACACCGTTCCCGAGGGCACCCCGCGCCGCGCGAACCAGGGCGCTTTCGGCGGACGCGCGAGCTTCGGCGAGCCGAGTTCACCGACCCCGGCCAGCGCATCGGTCAATCGCACAGGGAGATACCAGGATTCGCGTGCCCGGCGGCGGCGACGCTCCTCGATTCGCGCCTTCCAATATTCCAGCGGATCGTATTCCGGCTGATCGGCGTTCGTATCCTGCAAATTCTCGGTGAGCAGCCGGGAGAGCCGGCCGAGCCGCTGCTCATACGGCGCCTGCGCCATGGTCGCCACCACGACGAGCGGGTCGAAGACACCGGTTTCATTGCGGATCTCGTTGATCCGGCGCATGAGTTCGGCCGCCGGATCGGAGGCGTCCGCCACATGAACGAGCACCACCGGATAGGCGGTGCGCCGCCAGCTCGACGGCCGGAGCAAACGTCGCCGGTAGGCGTGGCGCAGATCCTCGAGGAAGGCGTGCACCAGCAGCTTCGATACCTGGTCCGGATCCTCTCCACTGCGGCTCGGCCAGGTGAGGCGACCGGCGAAATCCAAGAAGCCATCCGATAGTTCGGGGCTCAGATATCGCTGCCCCAGAAACCACCGCACCTCCCGGGACAGCACGGGCACCCGTCCGCTCAACCGCAGCCACACCCACAGCACCGGCCAGAGCGCCAGCACCAGGTAGACGGTCAGCGGAACGCGTTCCGCGATATTGGACACCGCGCCGTCGGCCGGGACGCCTCGCCGTGGCCGGCGACGACCAGCGCGCAGCAGTTGCGACATCCGGCTCCGCAATTCCTCCGGCGCATCGTCACCGGCGCCGAAGCGCTGCCCCAGGACCCACGACAGCATGTTGTAGCGCGGGAAGACCAGGGAGCCCATCCCCGTATTGCCGGTGGCGAGCCCGAGCCGCAGGCGGTCGAGAATCCACAGGCAGTCCTCCACCGCCGCTTCGTTCGGATCGGGGTACTCCGCATCGCGCGGGCGGGTCGTGACGGCGAGATGCACGCGCGGCGCGGCCCGGCGATGTGACGCCTCCAGCCATCTATAGGTCGCCGACCGCACCGTGCTGCCCTCGGCATTCGCGCCGACCAGGCACACCATGGGCGGCGATAGCTGCGACCCGTCGCGCCGCAGCAGCCCGTGCCACAGGGCGGTCCGGGTGCGCGGATGTTCGTCCGGTACGAATAATTTGCGCAGAAGTCTGACGTATTTATCGATATCGGACTCGGCCACCGTGGCGCCCCCTCGATCTCATGGCGTTGTGCCCAGCCAATATCGTTCCGCGAAACGCCGTTCTGCACAGTGCGTTTCGCGAAAGTACCGAGAATTGCGGATTCCCGGTGAAATGCCGGATGCGATTCAGTTCGGTGCTGCGGTGGGAATCGCGCGGTCGGTGACCACTTGTTTCATGACCAGTGTCGAGTTCAGCCGCTGCACCCCCGGAAGTGCGGCCAGGGTGTCGTCTTCGAGTTCGGCATAGGCCGCCAGATCGCGGGTGCGAACCCGGATCAAATAGTCCGGATCACCGAAAAGCCGTTGCGCTTGCAGGACATGGGGGATCGCCGCCAAGGCCCGCTCGAAGGCGAGCAGGGTTTCGCGATCCTCCTGCTTCATGGTGACGAAGACCAGCGCCTCGAAGCTGAGGCCCAGCGCTTCGGGATCGACCAGGGCCCGGTAGCCGCGGATGACGCCGCTGGTTTCCAGATCGCGCAGGCGGCGATGGGTGGGCGAAATGCTCAGGCCGATGCGGGAGGCCAGATCGGTGATGCTCACTCGGCCATCGCGTTGCAGCTCCGCAAGAATCTTCCGATCAATGGCGTCTATCGCGATGATTCTTCCACTGCCGGCGCGGATCCGGGCAAAACTCGGCAACCTCTTCGCCGGCGATCGGGATAGCGTTTCCAGCACGCCGGATATCCCCTCGGGAGGGCGGACGCCATGAACCCGACGCTGCTGCTGGCTTTTTGGGGCACGACCTTGCTGCTGATCATCGTGCCCGGCCCGGATTGGGCGTTCATTCTGGCTGCGGGGGCCCGGGACCGGGTGGTGTTCCCCGCTGTCGCCGGGTTGATGCTCGGCTATCTCGGCTTGACCCTGCTCGTCGCCGGCGGGGTCGGCGCCGTGCTCGGCCGGTCGGCGATCTTCCTGACCGCCCTGACCGTGGCCGGCGCCGGCTACCTCGTCTATCTCGGAACCTCGGTGCTCCGCAAACCCACCGGGTCCCTTGCCGACTCGGTAACCGGCGCGCGGACCGAGCAGCCCGGGTTACGCCGGACCCTGACCGGCATTGGAGTCAGCGGTCTCAATCCCAAAGGCCTGCTGATCTTTCTGGCCATGCTGCCGCAATTCACGGACCAGCGGGCCGCCCTGCCGCTCCCTCTCCAGCTCGGCCTTCTCGGCCTGCTGTTCGTCGGGACCTGCGGCGTCTTCTACACCGTCGTAGGCTTGTGCGCGCGCGGCATACTCACGGCGAAACCCGCGCTGGCCCAGTCGATCTCCCGGATCTCCGGCGCGGCGATGATCGTGGTCGGCGTGCTGCTGCCGATCGAGCGCCTGCTGTGACCGTGATTCACTCGCCCATGGCGGCCATGCACCGCATCATCTCCTCCGGCGGCAGGTCCTCCACATGGCCGGCGACGGTGACAGCCGCACGGTCGTCGCGGTGTGCGGCGGTTGCAGTTTCCCGCCCCCGCTGATCTTGTCGGCATGGTCGGCGAGCCACTGCCCGACCCGCGCATACGCCTGTTCCCGCTCGGCCGGCGCCATCGCCTCCAACTCGGCGGTGAACTTCTCGTCGTCCACGAACAACAGCAGATACTTCATCGTTCCTCCTCGCGCGGCGTGGTGATTCCACGGCCTCTACCCAGAAGACGATCGGCGCACCGCCCGATACGACATCCGCGACCGCGAATTCACCGGCGTCGTCCGGAGCCGGTGCTCGATGTGCCGAGCGTATCGGCGCAGGCCGGATCGTGGCGGGCATCGGCGGTCTCGGCCACCAGGCGCCGGAAGGCGGGGCATTGGGTGAAATCCTCGGCGTCGCAGCTCATGGCGTGCTCGATCATCGATTTGGAGGTTTCCAGCTGCCGCAGGCGCAGCTCCAGTTCGGCGTGGTGGCGGCGCAGCACCTCGTGGCGCTGGTCGCGGCTGGTGGAGCGCAGCACTTCCGCCAGCTGTTCGAGGCTCATGCCGGCGGCCTTGCCCCGCACGATCATGGCCACCCGCGCGATGTGGCCGGCGTCGTAGCGGCGGCGGCCGTTGCGCCGGGTGGTGGGGACCAGCAGGCCCATGGCTTCCCAATGCCGCAGGACGTGCGGGGCGAGATCGAACCGCGCCGCGAGTTCGCCGATCGACATCTCCCGATCACTTGACCTCATGTTGACATTAACTTGCAGACTTGCGGAGAAGTCAAGGAGGAAACCATGTTCGACGTGATTGTTCTCGGTGGCGGACCCGCGGGAATGGCGGCCGCACTGACGCTGGGGCGGGTGCATCGCAGTGTGCTGCTGCTGGACGCGGGCCACGGGCGCAATGGTCCGGCCGATGCGGTGCACAACTTCGTCACCCGGGACGGGACGCCACCGGAGGAGATGCGGCGCATCGGGCGGGCGGAGCTGAGCGCGTACCCGTCGGTCGAGGTGCGCGACGGCACGACAACGGATGTCCGGATCTCGGACGGCGGCTTCGAGGTGAGCACCGCCGCGGGTGATCGGCTCTCCGCCCGGCGGCTGCTGCTCGCCACGGGGCTGGCCGACGAGCTGCCCGATATCGCCGGGCTGGCCGGGCTGTGGGGCCGATCGGCTTTTCATTGCCCCTACTGCCACGGTTACGAGTGCGCGGGTAAACCGGTCGCCGTGCTCGGATCCACCGGTCCGCGGGTGCGATTGGCCTTGCAGCTGAGCCGGTTCGCCAAGGATGTCGTGCTGTGCACCGGCGGGCGGCCCCTGGCCGAGGATCTCCGGAATGTGCTGGAGCGCAATCGGATCGATGTGCGCTGTGAGCCCGTCACGCGATTCGACGGCGAGGACGGCGCACTCGACCGAATCGTCTTCGAGTCCGGCCCGCCCCTGGACCGGGACGCGGTCTTCGTCGAGAACCTGCCGCGCCAGCACAGCGACCTCGCCGCCCGATTGGGCTGTGCGTTCCTCGCCGACGGCTGCGTCGAGGTCGACGAGTTCGGGCGCACCAGCGTGCCCGGCGTGCACGCGGCCGGCGATATGGCCCACCGCGCGTCGCTGCCCGTGCCGCTCGCGGCCGTCATCGCCGCGGCGGCGGCCGGCACGGTCGCCGCGTCCGCGCTCGACCAGGATCTGCTGAGCGAGGACTTCGCGCTCCCGAATCCGTTCGCGAGAGGGTGATTCCGGATGACTCGGGTTATCACTCCGCCGCGCGCGAGCAATGTGCCGCTGGCCACCCTCCGGACTCATGCTGGGCGCGCTGCTCGGTGCTGGACCAGACGGTCGTCGCCATCGCGCTGCCGCACATGGTCGCGGATGTGGGCGGCGCGGATTCGATCGGCTGAATCGTGACGGCCTATCTGCTGGCCACCACGGTCACCGGCGCGCTGTACGGCAAGCTCAGCGATCAGCTGGGGCGGCGCACCGTATTCCTCGGCGCGGTGGGCGTTTTCGTGGCCGCCTCGGTGCCGGCCAGTCTCGCCCAGACCATGCCGCAACTGGTGGCGGCGCGCGCCTTGTTGCTCCCCGCATCGGGTTCATCCGGCGTTCGCCCGGATTCCGGCGCCCGATAGCGAGCCGTCGCACAGCTCGCCGAGGGCGCCGGTCATGGCGGTGACAATGGCCTCGACGGTGGTGTGGTCGAAAAGTTCTGCGGCGTAGATCATCTCGCCGTGAATTCCGGCGCACCGGCCGTCGGGGCCGTAGTCCTCGCGCAGGTTCAGCAGGAGTTCCCAAGGGGTGTGACGGACCGGTACCGGGCGGTGCCGGGCGGACAGGTCGTCCGGTGTCGCGGCGAGATCGAGGCCGCGCAGGTAGGTCACCATCACCTGGAACAGCGGGTGGTGGGTGCGGGAGCGGGGCGGGTTGAGCAGTTCGACGAGGCGATCGAAGGGGAACTCCTTGTTCTCGTACGCGCCGAGGACGCGTTCGCGGACCTGGCTCACGAGCTCGCCCATGGCGGGGTCGGCGGTGAGGTCGACGCGGACGATCGCGGTGTCGACCACGCAGCCGACCAGGTCCTGGAGACCTTCGGCGTCGCGGCCGCTGAGCGCGACGCCGATGGGCAGGTCGGGGCCCGCGCCGCGGCGGTGCAGGGCGAGGGCGAGGGCGGTGTGCACGAGCATGTAGGTGCTGGCGCGGTGGTCGCGGGCGGTGCGGGCGAGGTCGCGGTGGGTGCCGGCGTCGATGGCGATGGGTATCGAGGCCGCGCGGTTGTCGCGGCGGTCGGCGCGGGGGCGGTCGGCGGGCAGGATCGGATGGTCCGGCATGCCGTCGAGGACGGTGCGCCAGTAGCGCGCCTGCTGTTCGAGGACCGCGGCGGGCTCGTTCGGCATGCGGCGCAGCCAGATCGCGTAGTCCGCGAATTGCGTTGCCGAAGAGGGCCATTGTGGTTCGATACCGGCTGCCCGCGCCCGGTAGGCGGTGAGCAGGTCGTATTGCAGGATGCCCAGGGATTCGCCGTCGCCGGCGATGTGGTGGAGCACGCCGAGCAGGATGTGATGGCGGTCGTCGAGCCGATACAGGCGGACGCGCAGCGGCGGCTCCCTGGTCGGGTCGAAACCGCGCTCCAATTCGGAATCCATTGCGCGGTCGACGCTCTCGCCTTCGGCGATGTCGATGATGCGGAAGTCCGGGCGGGCCGATTCGATCGGCAGAATGCGCTGGACGGGGCCGTCCAGCGCGTATGGCAGTACGGTGCGCAGGATTTCGTGTCGTTCGACGACATCGGTGACCGCCGCTCGCACGGCCTCGGGGTCCAGCGCGCCGTGGAGCTCGAGGGCGGTCGCGATCAAGTAGTCGGGGCGGTGGCCGCTGAGGTAGTCCACGGTCCACAACCGCTGCTGTGCGGGTGCGAGCGGAATCGGTTCCGTGCGAGGGATATTCGCGAGGCCGCGCGGCAGGTTCGCGGGTGCGCGCCGGTCCAGGGCCCGCTCCAGGGCGGCGACCGTCGGCGACTCGAACAGATCGCGCAGCGAGACCTCGACTCCCAGCGCCGACCGCAGGGCGGCGACGGCCCGGATCGCGGACAGGGAATTGCCGCCGTACGCGAAGAAGTCGTCGGTGATCCCCACCTCCGCGCGGCCCAGCGCCGCGGCGAAAGCGGCCGCGACGACCTGCTGACGCGGCGTGCGCACGGGCACCGCCTCCCCTGTATCGGGAGCCGGGAGCGCGCCGACGTCGACCTTGCCCATGGGAGTCAGCGGCAGTTCGCCGATCGCGACGATCGCCGACGGCACCAGGTAGCCGGGCAGGGTCGCGGACAGGGTGGCCCGCAGCGCCTCGGTATCGACACCGGCCCCGACCACGTGCGCGATGAGCGACTGCCCGTTCGCGGCCTGCCGCGCGGTGACAATGGCCGCGGTGATACCGGGTTCGCGCCGGATCGCGGCCTCCACTTCGCCGGGTTCGACGCGAAAACCGTTGACCTTCAACTGCCGATCGGCGCGGCCGAGGAAATGCAGCAGCCCGTCCGCATCCCAGCGGCCGAGATCGCCGGTGCGGTACATGCGCTCACCGGACGGGCCGAACGGATCGGCCACGAAGCGTTCGGCGGTACGGCCCGGCGCACAGTGGTAGCCGTTGGCGAGTCCCGCACCCGACAGGTAGATCTCGCCGGTGACACCGGCCGGCACCGGCCGCAGTGCGGAATCGAGCACCGTGACGCGCGTGTTGTCGGCCGGGCGGCCGATCGGGACGGGCTGCTCCGGTGATGCGTCACCCGGAATCGAATAGCCGAGCGCCCACCCGGTCGCCTCCACAGGCCCATACAGATTCGTCACCCGGGGTGCGTTGTGATCGAGAGACACGGGAGTCCCCGGCTGGTCGCCCTTGCCCTGGTACGCGCCTCCGCCCTCGTTCGCGCCTTCACCCTGGTATGCGCCGCTGCCCTGGTATGCGCCGCTGCCCTGGTACGCGCCTTCGCCCGGGTGCGCGCCGCTGCCCTGGTACGCGCCTTCACCCGGGTGTGCGCCTTCACCCGGGTGCGCGCCGTTGTCCTGGTGCGCGCCTTTGCGCACGGCCGCGACGGCCTGCGGTGACAGCACGTCCCCGGCGGAGGCCAGGTGACGCAGCCTCGCCAGTTCGCCCGGCATCTGCTCGGCCAGCAGCCGGAACAGCCCCGCCGGCAGGAGCATCGAGGTGACCCGCCCCGCGCGCAGCACCGCGGTGTGGTCGTGGACATCGAGGATCCCGGGCCGGGCGATCACCACGGTGCGTCCGGTGAGCAGCGGCAGCCACAGCTCGTACACCACCATGTCCCAGTTGTGCGGCGAGTGCATCAACATGCGCTCGTGCTCGGCACCGCCCGCGACCCGATCGAGAGCCCGGGTGACGATATTGCGATGGGTGACCTCGACGCCCTTGGAGTCACCGGTCGACCCGGAGGTGAACATGAGCGAGGCGACGGCATCGGGCGCAACGGCGACACCCAGGTCGCTGTCATCGTAATCCGCTGCCGCAGTGTCGATTTCCCTCAGCACCAGTTCGGTTCCGGTGAACTCCAACAGCCGCCGCACGTGAGCGGGCGGATAGCGGTCGCTGAGCGGCACGCACAACGCCCCCAGTTTGGCGACCGCGAGAAACGCCACCACGAGATCCACCGAGCGCGGCATGGCGACACCGACCGGCACACCCGGCCCGCCGCCGCGAGCGCGCAGCCACCGGGCAACCCGGTTGGCACGAGCATTCAACTCGCCGTAGCTGATCTCCACGCCGTCACACCAGAGCGCGGCACGCAGCGCGTGGTCCCGCACGACCAATTCGAAACACTGTGCAAGACTGCCATTTTCGATACCGGAGACAGCACCCCGCCCAGCGGCGAGCAGTTCCATCCGACGCGCGGGCGGCAGCAGGTCGAGCCGCCCGATCGCGGACTGATCAGGGTCGGCCAGCGCCGCCCCGGCAGCGAGGATCCGCGACCACAACTCGTCCACACCGGTGAGGCAGTCGATGCGATCGAAGTGCGCCCCGATGCGGAAGATCAGCTCACCATCACCCGGAACCACCACCACCGTCAGCGGAAAATGCGTTCCACCACGAACATCCACGCCCGTAACGGTGAAATCCGCCCCCGGATCACCGAGCAGGGCCGTGTCGAGCGGGAAGTTCTCGAAAACGAGCGAGGTGTCGAACAAGTCGCTCACCCCCGCCGCCGCACTGATATCGGCCAGCCCGAGATGGTCATGCTCCATCAAAGCCACCCGCTCACGCTGAATCCGGCCGGCCAGCACGAGGGGCGTCTCGGCGGCGGCCAGTCGCACCCGCAGGGGCACGGTATTCATGAGCAACCCCACGGCACCGCCCATATCACCGCCGTCGCGACCGGAGACAGTAATCCCGAAAACGACATCATCGCTACCGGTCAGATTGGACAACACCAACGCCCACAGCGCCTGAACCAGCGTATTGAGCGTGACCCCATGCACACCCGCCCGCTCCCGCAACGCGGCAACCATGGCACCGGGCAGCGCAAAGACATGCTCCTCCGGCCGCCGCCACCGCCCCCGCTCAACCCGCGCGACCTTACTAGGCTCCGCCCCCGCCAGAGCGTCCGCCCACGCCCGGCGAGCACCGTCCCGATCCCGCCCCTCCGACCACTCCAGGAATGCCGCGAACGGAGTCGCCGCAGCCAGTTCGAGCCCGCGATACCCAATCAGCATCTCGCGCAGCAAGATCCCCAGCGACCACCCGTCCAGCAACGCATGGTGGTGAGTCACCACCAGGGCCGCCTTCCGCGCCCCAGCACGAACCAGACTGACCGCGAGCAAAGGAGCCCCGAGCGGATCCATGCGAGCATCTTCGGCCCGCACCCGATCAACCCCGTCATCCCACTCAGCGTCACCACCCCGCCCGGGAGAGTGGGCCCGCCCGGCACCAGCGATTCGCGCACCGACGTCGTGCCGCGCAGCAATATCGCCCCACGCAGCAGCATCACCCAACCCGGCAACATCGCACCGGCCAGCACCCTCGACCTGCGCAGCACCATCGACCCGCCCGGCAGCATCACCGCGCGCAGCGGCGTCGTGCCGCCCCACAGCGTCGCCCAGCGCCGCAGCATCGCCCAGCCCGGCAACATGACTCCGGCTGGCAGCACCGACCCGCGCAGCGGCGTCGACCCGCCCGGCAACATCACCCCGCGCAGGCGTATCACCGCGCGCAGCGGCGTCGTGCCGCCCGGCGGGGTCACCCTGCTTGGTGTCGTCGTCCTGATGGGCTGTCGGCAGGGTGGCGAGATCCACTACACGCCAGGGGAGTTCGAGGTTGTCGAGGATCTCGTAGCGGGGCTGGTCGCCCTGGTCGACGACGAAGCGGCCCAGTAGGTGTGGGTGTCGTGCGAGCACCATGTGCAGGGCTGCGCGCAATCGGTCCGCGTCGACCGTGCCGTCCAGTGTCAGCGTGGCCTGGACCAGGTAGGGGTCCTCGCCGTCGCCGCCCTCGTATAGGGAGTGGAAAAGCAGGCCGGACTGCAATGGTGTGGCGGGCAGGAACATGCGGTCGTGCGCGGGGGTCTGCGGTAGCGTCACCGACGTGCGAGGGGCCACTGGCGGTCGGGTGTCGGCGGTGTGGGCCAGCGCGCGAATGGTCTGCTGCTCGAATACATCTCGCGGCGTGAGGTCGAGTCCGGCGGCGCGGGCGCGGTCGGCCAGCCGGATGGCGAGGATGCTGTCGCCGCCCGCGGCGAAGAAGCCGGTTTCTGCGCCGAATCCGTCGTGTCCGAGGATCTCTGCGAAGACGGCG
The DNA here is from genome assembly GCF_042672265.1 of Nocardia sp. NPDC127526. Lineage (NCBI taxonomy): Bacteria > Bacillati > Actinomycetota > Actinomycetes > Mycobacteriales > Nocardiaceae > Nocardia > Nocardia sp. NPDC127526. The sequence continues at coordinate 77,145 of NZ_JBHXVO010000014.1, forward strand.
TGCAGGCGGGTCTCGGTCTCGGTGCGTGGTGGCGCGTCGTCGGGGCGGGCTACGCCCTGCGGGGCCAGGGCGCGCAGTCGGCGTTCGTCGACCTTGCCATTGGTGGTCGCGGGGATGGCGTCGACGACCGTGATCGTGGCCGGAATGGCGTGTGCGGGCAGCAGATCGGTGAGATCGGCGCGAATCTCGTCGGGGTCGGCGTGGTCGCCTTTGACGAAGGCGGCGAGCCGTCGATCACCCGGCCGGTGTTCCACTGTCAGCACGGCCGCCGCGCGCACCGCGTCGAGCGTGCACAGCGCGGCCTCGATTTCGCCGGGTTCGATGCGGAAGCCGCGGATCTTCACCTGGCGATCCGCGCGCCCGAGGTACTCGAGTGTGCCCGTCTCGGTCCACCGCGCCAGGTCGCCGCTGCGATACATCACGGTGCCGGGTCCGCCGAAGGGATCCGCGGTGAATCGCACCGCGGTACGACCAGGCTGGCGAAGGTATCCCGCGGTGACACCGGGACCGGCGACGTAAAGCTCGCCGGGCACCCCCGGCGGGCACGGGCGCAGCCCGGCATCGAGGACATACACGGCCAGATCGGTTATCGGCGTGCCGATATCGCCCGCCGACACGGCCCTGGACACCCACGTGAATCCCGCCTCCGCGGCGCCGAGTTCCTGCTCGAACCCTGCCTTCACCATGTCGGGCGCCTGCTCGAACCCTGCCTTCACCAGGTCGGGCGCCTGCTCGAGTCCCGCCGTCGCGGGGTCGGCGGCCGGTTCACCGGGCAGCGGGGTTCCGGTGGTGAACACGGTCGTCTCGGTGATGCCGTACATGTTGATCAGGCGGGGTGAGCGCGGATCGTGCCGCGTCCACCAGTCGGCCAGCCGCCACGGCTCCACCGGTTCACCGCCGAAGATCACGTAGCGCAAGGCGAGCTGGTCATCGGCCGGGCGCCGCATGTGGGCGTCGACCAGGGCTCCGAAGGCGGACGGTGTTTGGTTGAGCACCGTAACCCGTTGTGCCGCCAGCAGATCGAGGAACTCGCGGGGTGAGCGAGCTACCTCGGCGTCGACGATGACGAGCTTGCCGCCGTGGCAGAGTGCGCCCCAGATCTCCCACACGGAGAAGTCGAATGCGGTGGAGTGGAACAGCGTCCAGACGTCGTCGGCGTTGAAGTCGAACCACGGCCGGGTCGCGGTGAGCAGCCGGACCACATTGGCGTGCGTGACGATCACGCCCTTCGGGCGTCCGGTGGTGCCGGAGGTGTGGATGACGTAGGCGGGGAGTGCCGGTGTCCGGTGGAAGGCGGGCTCGCGGGGGACGACCTGTGCGGGTTCCCCGATTCGCAGGACGGGTGCGGTCGAGATCGCCTCGGGCGGTTCGACTCCCGCGCCGACGACGATGAGCGCCGGTGCCACGTCGTCGAGGATCGTGCGCAATCGCCACCGCGGATGGCCGGGATCGAGTGGGACGTAGGCTGCACCCGTCTTCAGCACCGCGATGATGGCGACTATCAGGTCCATCGAACGCGGCAGGGCGAGGCCGACGAAATCCCCTGGGCGGACGCCGTATCCGGTCATGGTCCGGGCCAGTCGGCGTGCTCGCTCATCCAGGCCGGCATAGGTGAGGGTCTCGTCGCCGTGGACCACGGCGATGGCGTCACCTTGCGCGGCCGCGATTCGATCGAACCAGTCGACCAACGTCTCGGCCGGTTCCGCGGTTGCGGCGGGCCCGGCCGGATTCGGTGCGGGCCGCAACCGCCCCAGCGGAAGATCCTCCGGAGCCGCGGCCAGGGCGGTAAGAGTGTCCATCAGCCGTCGGTGATGTGCGGCGAGGTCGCGTTCGGAGTAGCGCAGCGTATTCGATTCGAGCACCAGGGACAGGCCCGGTTCACCATTGTCGTAGACGCTGATGTTCAGGTTGTCGGAGCGCCCGGCCAGGATATGGCGCAGGGTGGCCGATTCGGCTCCGAAGCGCAGATCCTTCTGCATGGGCATCACATTGACGGTGGGGCCCAGGACGCCACCGTCGAGACCGCTCACTCCCAGATCGGCGAGCATATCGCCGTACTGATATCGCTGGTGGCGCAGGATGATCAGGGATTCGGCGCGCACGGCGGCCAGCAGGTCACCGACGGTGGCGGCCGGGTCGACCGTAATCCGCAGCGGGACGATGTTCGCGGTCATACCGAGTGCGTTGCGGGACCGTTTGGCGGGCACGGCCAAGCCGAGCGTGACCGTGCGCGAACCCGAATCCGCGTGCAGCAGTAACGCGATGGCGGCGAACACCCACACCGGCCAGGCCGTCGCGGTGGCCTCCGCGCGGACCCGCAGCGCCTTCCACTCGGATTCACCGACCAGGTCGGCGTGCCGGAGGAACCGATTGCCGTCCGCGGCCGCCGGGGCACCGGCGAACTGCGGCGGCTCCTGCGGCCCGGTCGCGAGCCGCTGCGCCCAGAACCGCCGGTCGTCCTCGAAGCGCGCGGACGCGCGGAATCGGTCGTCCTCGGCGATCAGGTCCGCCACCCGGTCGAAGACCGATTCGTCCACCGCGCGGCCCTCGACCAGGGCCGTGTAGGTGTCGGCCACGCGGCGGATGAACGCGGCCGAGGCGGCGCCGTCGATCACCGCGTGATGGGAGCGGATGAACCACAGCGTGCCCGCCGCGCCCACGTCGAGCAGATGATGCTCGAACAGCGGCGCGCACGCCAGATCGAACGGCCGGTCCAAGGCGGCGTTCATGAACCGCACGGCCGCGCCGAGCGGATCGGCCGCTGCCCGGAAGTCGTTGCGGTGCAACGGCCAGTCCCGCACGTTCTCGACGACCTGCACGACCGATCCGTCGGCCTCGGTGTCGAACCGGACCCGCAGCGATTCCGCGCCGGCGACGACAATCCGCAACGCCCGCTCGAACAGTTCCTCGTCGATCGCGCCGTGAATGTGCACATAGCCGCCGACGAGCAGTCGCAACCCGGTGTCGTCGAGCTGCTGTGCGACCCAGATGTGCTGCTGTGCGCGCGTCAGCGGTAGGCGTCGGGTCACGGTAGCCCCTCGATGGTCGTCTCCGGATCCCGGGCGATGGCGGTGAGCAGCCCGCGCATGCCCGCGCCGATCTCGGTCACCTGCGCTTCGTCGAAAAGCCTGCTCAGATAACCGATTCGGACGCTCAGCTCGGGTCCGGGATCGACGGTGACCGTCAGCGGATAGTGCGCGGCGTCGGTGAGCTCGAGCCCGGTGCCCGTCACACCCTCCACGGCGGCCGCCGCGGCGGTGAGCTGCTCGGTGTCCACCGGATAGGACTCGAACGCCAGCACCGTGTCGAACAGCAGGTCCCGCAGCCCCGCCGCGGCGTGGATCTCGGTCAGGCCGAGGTGATGGTGCTCCATGAGCTCCGCCTGCTCGGCCTGCACCGCGCGCAGCAGCTCCGCGACCGTCATGCGCGGCCCGTACCGCACCCGCACCGGCACGGTATTGATGCACAGTCCGACAATGGATTCCACGCCGGGCAGGGCGGCCGGGCGACCGGAGACGGTCGCGCCGAACACCACATCGCCGTGACCGAGCTTGCGGCCCAGCAGGATTGCCCAGACGACCTGCAGCACGGTGTTGACGGTGACCCCGAGTCGAGCGGCGGTCGCCCCGAGCGCGGCGGTGGTCGAAGCATCGAGCGACCATCGATAATCCGCTGTCGTGACCGTGCTTTCGCGAGCGCGGGCCGCCGGGGCGACCAGCGTCGGCGCGCTGATGCCTTCCAGTGCCCGGCGCCACGCTCCGGTGGCGGCCGCCGCGTCGCGGGCATGGTTCCAGGCGAGGTAGTCGCGGAAGGAACCACCCGGAACCGGCAGCGAATCCTCGGAGGCGTAGAGCGCCAGCAGATCTCGCAGTACCAAGGGCACCGACCAGCCGTCGAGCAGGATGTGGTGGTAGGTGGCGATCAGGACATGCTCGGAGTCCGCGATGCGGGCCAGCGTGAATCGCAGCAACGGCGGACGGGCCTGATCGAAGCGGCGGGCGCGCTCGGCGGCGGCGAGCTTCGCGACCTCACCCGCTGTCGCCAGATCCACTTCGCTCCAGGGGAGTTCGACCGCCTCCGGCACCACCTGACGCGGCGTGCCGGTGGTGTCGAAGACGAACGCCGCCCGCAGGTTCGGGTAATGCTCGAGGAGGCGCTGCGCGGCCCCCCGCAGCCGGTCGTGGTCGACCGCACCGCCCATGCGCACCACCACTTGCACGTTGTACACATCGGCGGCGGCCTCTTCCCGCCCGGCCAGGGTGGCGTGGAAGAACAGCCCCGGCTGCAGTGGCGCGAGCGGCCACACATCGGTGAGCCGTCCGTAGTCGCGCTCCCACCGGGTGATGTCCTCCTGGCGCACCCGCACCAACGGGAAATCCGACGGCGTGTGACCGCCCGCGTTCGCACCGCTCCCGTGGACCGCGATGGCGTCGAGCGCGCGCGTCCACAGCTGCGCCAGCTCCGCCACGTCGCCACCATCGAGAAGTGTCGTGGGATAAGCGAATCCAGCGCGCAGCCGGGACCCCGTCACAATCGCGTTCACCTCGATCGCAGCAGCCGCGGGCAGGTCCGGGTCCGGATGCGCGTCCGGTGTCGCAACGACCCCCGCGCCCCGGTCGTCGACCCTTCCCAGATAGTTGAAGGCGATCTGTCCCGGCATGGCGTCCGGCAATTGTTCTGCGGCATCGGGATTCAGATAGCGCAGCAACCCGTATCCGACCCCGTGATCGGGAATGGCCCGCATCTGCTCCTTGACCGCCTTGATCACCGCGCCGGCCGCATCGGCCCCGGCCAGCGCCGCCTCGATATCGATATCGCCGAGGTCGATGCGGACCGGATAGAGCGAGGTGAACCACCCGACAGTGCGGGACAGCTCCGCCCCCGGCACAACCTGCTCCTCACGCCCGTGCCCTTCCAGCCGGAGCACCGAGACCGGAGCCTCCACACCCCGCCGAGCCCGCCATACCGCGAGCGCGACAGCCAATGCGGCAACGAAGATCTCGTCCACACCCGCATGGAACCGGCCGGCGACGACCCGCACCAGCGCGTCGGTGACCGCCTCGTCCACGCTGACGTCCACCGTTTCCACCCGCGCGGAGACATCGACGGCCGGATCCAGCGGCCGGGACCCCAGCGGTGGGTCCGGCGTCTCGCAAATTCGCCGCCAGAGCGCGAGTTCGGCCATCCGCTCGGGCGCGTGCGCCGCGTCGACGAGACCGTGCGCCCACCTGCGCATCGAGGTGCCCGCCGGACTCGATTGAGACACAGCGCCATTCGCGGCAGCGTGCAGAGCGCTGAGCAGGTCGGGGAGCAGGATTCGCCACGACACGCCATCCATGGCGATGTGATGCGCGCAGATGATGAGACGACCGTGCACACCCCGCTGTTCGAAATCCAGCCAGACGAACTGCACGACCACGCCCGCCGCCGGATCGAGGCGATCCAGCGCCGCATCCAGCTCCCGCGCCGCGAGCGCCTCCAACATGCCGGCGTCCACAGCGCCGTCCTCCGCGATGTCGTCGAATGCACTGTGGTACAGCAGCTTCGACACGTCCACGGAGCCCGGCGGCAGGGTTTCGAACTGCCATTCGCCGTACTTGTCACGGTACAAGCGGCTGCGCAACATATCGTGCCGATCGACGAGCGCACCGACGGCCGCCAATAGGCTGCCGTGCTCGACCCCTGCGGGCAGATCGACGGTGAGCGTCTGATTGACCCGGCGGAAGCCACCGCCGCGTTCGGTCAACCACCGCACGATCGGGGTGAGCGGCATCTCGCCGACACCCCCGCCCGGCAGTTCCGGCAGCACGTGCGGCAACTCGTCCCCGGAATCCAGCGACCGCGCGGCCGCCGCGATTCCGGCCACGGTGCGGTGTTCGAACACGTCACGCGGCGTGAAGTGCAATCCGTGCGCCCGCGCCCGGGAGGCGAGCTGAATCGAGATGATGCTGTCGCCGCCGAGCGCGAAGAACGAATCATCCACCCCCGGCCGCGCCGTGCCGAGCACCTCGGCGAACAACTCGGCCACGGCATGCTCCGCAGGGGTGCGGGGCTGCCGCACCGATTGCGGCGCGCGAACCGGCGCAGGCAAGGCCGCCCGGTCCAGCTTGCCATTGGCGGTCAGCGGCAACGCTTCGATCAGCACAATGGCGGCCGGTCGCATATATGACGGGACGCGCTGTGCAACATGAGCTTTCAGCTCCGCCGAGCCCAAATCAGCGCCCTGCACGGGCACAACGTAGCCGATCAGTCGCGACGCCCCGGACTCCCCGGACCGAACCACGACAGCCGCCCGCGCCACGGCCTCGTGCTCGAGCAGCGCGGCCTCGATCTCACCCGGCTCGATCCGATAGCCGCGAATCTTCACCTGATCATCGCCGCGACCGAGGTACTCGAGCTGCCCGTCGGCAGTCCAACGCGCCAGATCCCCGGTGCGATACATGCGCTCGCCGGACGCACCGAACGGGTCGGCGACATAGCGATCCGCCGTCGTCCCCGGCCGAGCATGGTAACCGCGAGCAAGCTGCCCCCCACTGAGGTAGATCTCGCCCACTGCGCCCACAAGTGCCGGCCGCAACCGCGAATCCAAGACGCGCACACAGATTCCCGGCAACCCGCGACCAATGACGCTGCCCCGCGCCGATTCGGCGTCCGCACCATCCACCGCGAAATGGGTCGCATGCACAGTCGCCTCGGTGATGCCGTACAGATTCGAGATCCGCACCCCCGCAGCCGGATCGGAGTCGTACCACGACCGCGCACGGCGCAAATCCAGCGCCTCACCCCCGAGCACGAGGTGCCGCAGCGCGGGCAGCGCATTCCGGCCGGCATCCAGCAGCCCGGAGTCCAGCAAGGCGTAGAACGCCGCCGGTGTCTGGCTCAGCACCGTAACACCTTCTCGCGTCAGCACTTCGGCGAGGTCCTCCGGCGAGCGGGTCACCTCCGCATCCACGACGACAAGCGCACCGCCGCTCGCAATCGCCCCCCACATCTCCCACACCGAGAAGTCGAACGCGTGCGAGTGGAACATGGTCCACACATCGTCGGGCCCGGTGTCGACGACCGCTCGCGTAGCAGCGAGCATGGCAACGACATTCCGATGCGTCACGCCCACACCCTTCGGACGCCCCGTGGAGCCCGACGTGTACAGCACGTAAGCGAGATTGTCCGCGCCTGGCGCCGCAAGGCCGGAACCGGCCGATGTGACCACGCCGTCGACACCGTCACTTCGGTCTGCAACGCCGACACTCCCGGTCGCGCCCGCTCCGCCAGCCCGGTCAGCACCGCCGGTCTGGTCCGCGCCGCCGGCCCCCTCACTTCTGTTCAGGTCGGCTGCGCCTTCGGTCCGATCGAGACCGCCTGAGCCGCGAGACGGGTCTACACCGCCGGCACTGTCGGACCGATCCGATCCGGCGGCGCTGACGGCGACGGCACTATCGGCGCTGCGGGTCTTGCCGCCACCTGGGTTGTCGCCGTTGTCAGTGATGTCAGCGCCGTCTCCGGTACCGATCACGATGCATGGCGCGCCGGTCGCGGGCAATGCGGCGCGGTCGGCGGCGGTGGTCAGGATGCAGGCCGGGTTCGTTTCCGCCAGTATGAATTCGAGGCGTTTGGCCGGGTTGCCGAGGTCGAGTGGGACGTAGGCGGCGCCGGACTTGACGACGCCGAGCAAGGCGACGATCAAGTCGGCCGATCGCGAGATTCCCACGGCGACGAGCGATTCCGCGCCGATTGCGCGAGCCGCGAGCGACCGCGCGAGAGCGTCGGAGGCCGCATCGAGTTCACGGTAGGTCAGGGTGCGATTGCCGGAGCGGACGGCTACGGCAGGTCCGCGCGCAGCCGCTTGCCGGCGGAACAAGTCCACGAGCGTCACGTCGGGCGTCAGCAGGTCGCCGTGCCGGTCGCCTGGCTGGGCGGCTCGCGAACCCTTGGGAACGCCGAGATGTTGCGAGTTCTCCGGCAGGGCGGGGCTTTGCCACTTTCCCGGCAGGGCTGGGCGCTGCCAGTCGTGCAGTACCAGGCTGCGTTCTGCCGGGCCGAGCGGATCGATGTCGGTTGCGGCGGTATCCGAGTGTGTGGCGATCTGGCGGAGTACGCGGGTCATGCGCTCGCCCAGGCGCAGCACGGTGGCCTCGTCGAGGAGGTCGCGCCGCCAGCTTGCGAGCAGGTGCAGGCGGTCGGTCTGGCGGACGGTCAGCGTCAGGGGGTAGTGGGTTGCTTCTCGTGATTGGAAGCCGGTGATCACCAGCCCGGCGCCGGCGGCGGCTCGGGCGCGGAGTGCGGCCTCGTCGACCGGATAGGTTTCGACGACGAGGAGTGTGTCGAAGAGGGTTCCCTCACCGAGGGCGGATTGCGCGCTGATATCGGGGAGGCCGAGCTGGTGGTGGCCCGCTAGTTCGAACTGTTCGCGCTGGACGCGGCGCAGCAGTGATCGCACCGACTCGCCGGGAGATTGCCGGATTCGCACGGGAACGGTGTTGATGAACAGGCCGACCATGGATTCGACGCCGGGGAGATTCGCGGGGCGGCCCGATACGGTTGTGCCGAAGACGACGTCGTCGCGATTGGTCATGCGCGCCAGCAGGATTGCCCAGGCGGCCTGCAGGACGGTGTTGACCGTCACCTCGAGCTCTGCGGCCAGTCGGACGAGCTCCTGCGTGAGGTCCACGTCCAGGGCGAACGCATGCTCGGGCGGCAGCGTCGTGGGTGCTCCCACGGCGGGGTCGGAGGCGAGCAGCGTCGGCTCCGAAAGACCTTCGAGGGCTTGCGCCCATGCCTGCTTCGCGGCCGAGTTGTCCTGGCGGGAAAGCCATTCCACGTAGTGCCGGTACGGTCGCGGGGCGTCGGCGGCGAAACCCGCATAGCCGGCGATGATCTCGCGCAGCAGCAGCGGAATGGACCAGCCGTCGAGCAGCAGGTGGTGGCCGGTGACGACCAGCTCGGTGCGGTCGGCGTCCAAGCGCAGCAGCAGGAAGCGCAGCAGTGGCGGGCGCGTGAGGTCGAACGGTTCGGTGCGTTCACGGTCGAGGAGGTCGTGCCGTTCGCCCGCAGTGGCGGTCAGATCCACCTCGCGCCACGGCAGCGTCACTTCACCCGTGACCAGCTGAACAGGCACACCGCTCGCGGTGACCGCGAAAGCGGTGCGCAGGTTGGCATGTCGTTCCAGGACGGCGGCCGCGGCGGAGCGCAACCGTGGCGCGTCGACCGCCCCGTCCAGGCTCAGCACCAGCTGCACCGTGTACACGTCCAGCGCGTCCGGATCGAACATGGCGTGGAACATCATTCCGGCCTGCAGCGGCGAGACCGGCCAGGCGTCGCTCAGCGTGGGGTATTGCCGCTCCCAGGTATCGATATCGCGCTGAGTCGTGGTCGCCAGCGGGAAATCGGAGGGGGTGTGGCCACCGCGCGTCCGCGGACTGCGGGCATGGCGGGCGAGGGCCGCCAGCGCCTCGCGCCACAGTTCGACCAGTTCGCTGCCCGACTCCTCGGTGAACAGGGTGCGCGCATAGCCGAAGCTGGTGGCGAGCCGCTGGCCGACGACAATGGAATCCACTTCGACGGCGCCCAGCGCGCCGCGGCGGGCATCGGGACGGATGGGCAGCATGCCGAATTCGGGCGAGGGCAGCCAGCCGATGCCGGCCAGCTCCTCCGGAATATCCAGGCCGGTGATGTGCCCGAAGTAGTTGAACGAGATCTCCCCGGGCTCCCGATGCGGCAGGGCCGCCGCGGTATCCGCGTTCAGGTATCGGAGCAGGCCGTAGCCGAAACCATTGTGCGGTGCGGCCCGCAGCTGCTCCTTGACCGCCTTGATGGCGTCGCCCATGGCGGGCCCGCCCGCGAAGGCGTCGTCGACATCCACTCCGGTCAGGTCCAGTCGCGCCGGGACGATGGAGGTGAACCAGCCCACGGTGCGGGACAATTCGGCGCCGGGCACCGCATCCTGTTCGCGCCCATGGCCTTCCAGGCGCAGCAGCACCGACCGCTCGCCCTCGCCGCGGCGGGACCGCCAGCGGGTCACCGCGAGCGCGAGCGCGGTCAGCAGCGCGTCCGCCACGCGGGCCCGGTACCGGTCGGGAATGGCGGTGATGATCGCGCTGGTGTCGTGCTCGTCGAGTTCGATGGCGGTGTGCGCCACGTCCGGCGCGAGATCGCGCTGCGGATCGAACGGCCGGTCCCCGAACGTCGGCTCGGGTCCCTCGACGATATCGCGCCAGATCGGCAGCTCCCCGATCAGCGCCTCGGTGTGCGCGGTGTCGGTGATGGCGTGCGCCCAACGCCGCATGGAGGTTCCGACGGCCGGCAGCTGCGGCGTACTCCCCGCCGCGACGGCCGCCCATGCGGCGACGAAGTCGGGCAACAGGATTCGCCACGAGACACCGTCGACGGCGATGTGATGCGCGGCAATGACGAGCAGCCCCGGCTTGCTGCGGTTTTCGGGAGTGAGCCACACGAAGCGCAGCACCGCACCGGTGGCCGGATCGATCCGATCGATGGCCGCATTGAGCTCGATCCCGGCGAGCGCCACCAATTCCGCGCGGTCGAGGTCATCGTCGTACACAACCTGGTGAATCAAGGAATCGACGTCGATGCTCCCGGGCGCGCCGACCCGCACATGCCACTCACCGGCATCGTCGCGGTACAGCCGCGACCGCAGCATGTCGTGATGATCGACGACCGCCGAGATCGTGGAAACAATGGCCGCGCGGTCGATTCCGGCGGGCAGCTCCAGCGTCATCGACTGGCAGAAGCGATCGAAGTTCCCGCCCCGCTCGACCAGGAACCGAATGACCGGCGTGAGCGGCAGCTCCCCCACCCCGCCATCCGCCAACTCCGCCAACGGCGGGACCGAATCCGCCTCCGCCGCTTGCGCAATGGCCGCCAGCCGCGCCACCGTCCGGTGTTCGTACACCTGCTGCGCGGTCACCGCGATCCCCCGTGCCCGCGCCCGCGACACCAGCAGAATCGACATGATGCTGTCCCCGCCGAGCGCGAAGAACGACTCGTCGACCCCGATCCCGTCCCGCCCCAGCACCTCCGCGAAAACAGCGGCCAGCGCGGTCTCCGTCTCGGTGCGCGGCGCCCGGTACACCACCGGTTCGAAATCCGGTGCGGGCAACGCCTTCCGATCCACCTTGCCGGACCGATTCACCGGCAGCTCACTGAGCACGACGAGCGCGGCGGGCACCAGATGCCGCGGCAGCACCTCGGCCAGCCGCTGCTCCAGCGCTTCCCGGTCGATGCGATGCCCGGCGGCCGGAGTCACGTAGGCCACCAATCGCCCACCGCCCGTGCCGTTTCCGTCGTGCACCACGGCAACCGCCTGCGCCACGGATTCCTGCGCGGCGAGCACCGATTCGAGCTCACCGAGCTCGATGCGAATCCCCCGCAGCTTCACCTGGAAATCACTGCGCCCGACGAACTCCAGTTCCCCGGACCCGTTGGCGCGCACGATATCGCCGGTGCGATACATCCGCGCCCCCGACTTCGTGAACGGGTCGGCAATGAAGCGTGCGGCGGTGAGCCCGGGTTGCCGCACGTACCCGCGAGCGAGCGCGACACCGCCCAGGTAGAGCTCGCCCGGCACGCCGACCGGAACCGGCTGCAAGAACGCATCGAGCACATAGGCCCGGGTCCCCCACGACGGCGCCCCGATAGGCACTGCGCCGGTGTCGTTCTCGTCGATGCGATGCCGCGTGACCGCGACGGTGGCCTCGGTCGGACCGTACAGATTGTCGTACCGCGCCCCCGGCGCGAGCACCGGCAGCTGCGCCGCCAGCGCGGGCGTCACCGCCTCACCGGCGAGCAGGACCCGCCGCACACTCGGCGCGAACGGCGCGGCCACCGCCGCCCGATGCGCGGCGAGCGTGGAGGGCGTGAACTGCACGGTGGTGACGGCGTGCTCCCCGATCGCCCGCGCGAGCTCCTGCGCGTCGCGGTACGCACCCGACCCGTCGACCACGACGCGAGCTCCACTGGTGAAGGGCCACAGCACTTCCCACGCCGACACATCGAACGACAGCGCGGTCTTGCGCACCACCGCATCACGGCCGTCGAGCCCGTGCACGTCCTGCATCCAAGCCAGATGCGAGCACACGGCCGCGTGGGTGACCTCCACCCCCTTCGGCCGCCCCGTGGACCCCGACGTGAACAGCACGTACGCCAGGTTCTCCGGCCGCAACGGCGCGATCCGATCGGCATCGGTCACCGTCGCGGCGGACTCCCCGCTCAGGTCGAGCTCGTCCAGATGGATCACCCGCACCCCGTCCGGCCCTTCGAACCCCTCCCGCCGGGTGGTCAGCACGCACACCGGTCCCGCACTGTCGATCACCTGTGCGTGCCGCTCCCGCGGATGCTCCGGATCGAGCGGCAGATACGCCCCGCCCGCCGCGATCACCGCATGCACCGCGACAATCTGCTCCGCCGACGCCCCGAGAGCCAGCGCCACGACCCGCTCGGGCCCCGCCCCCGACCGAATCAAATACCGCGCCAGCCGATTCGCCGCCCCCTGCAACTCCGCATACGACATCCCGCTACCCGCCCCCGCCAGCGCCACCGCCTCCGGCGTCCGCGCGGCCTGCCCGGCCAGCAACCCGGCCAAGGTCGCCGCGCCCGACAGCGCGCCCCCGGCCTCGGTGAGCGCAACCGCCCCGCCCGAGGACGCACGACCTCCCGAAGATCCACGCTCGCTGGAAGGCGCACGACCTCCCGAAGGCCCGCGCACGCCCGAAAGCGCACGCCCACCTGAGGACTCACGCTCATCCGAAGACCCGCGCCGCTCCGGCAGCGATACCTTGGGGGTCGCGGCCGACGAACCCGTGGTGTCTGTTCCAGCGAGGTCGGTCGACGAGGGAGCCGCTGCCGTCACAGCTGCGGGCACCGGTTCGCCATCGACGGTTGCATTCGTCCCGAGTGCGTGGCCGTCGCGGCCCGCGGTCGGGGTGACCGGAGTCGTGACCGGACCCGACGCGGTCTCGGGTCGCCGTCCCACGAGGTGGCGGACCTCGCCGGGCGCGGCAAGACCGATGCGGCCGATCGGGGCGTGCGGTGCGTGGGCGAGCCGGTCCAGCAGGGGGACGAGATGGTCTCGGTGTGCCGGGTGCGGGCCGGTCACGGCGATACGCCAACCGCCTGCGGCGCGGTCGTCGAGGCAGACCGCGAGAGTTTCGGCCTGCCCGGCGCACGACGTCACGGTCGCGGTGCCCAGATCGTCCAGGGCTGCGCCGGCGAGCATGCGCACGGTGAGCGGCCATTGACCGTGCACCGGTGATTCGGTCCAGGGGTCGTCGATGTCGGGGATGTACCGGTGCCGGCGCGCCTTGCGCAGCTCGCGGCCCACATTCTTGGCGATGGAGTCGAAGGTGTCCTGCGGTTGTACCGTGATCCGCAGTGGCGCAGTGGTTTCCCCGTTGTCGAATGCGATGACGCCCTCGCGGGTCGTGGCCAGGCGGGACGCGTAGACGGCCAGTGCGGCCAGCACTACCGCGGGCGAACCGCCACCACAGGTGCGCGCGATCCTCGTGAGCTCCGACGAGCCTTGCACGGCTGCCCAGAGCACGGCGGCCGGGCTTCCGGAGACCGGAGCGTCCGACGCTTCATCGGTCACCCGCTGGCCGGGCGCACGCTCCGAATGACCGGGCGCGTGGTGCGGGTCGCCAGGCACGCGATCGGAATGACCGGACGCATTCAGGCTCACAGCATCCTGGTCGGCGCGCGACCTCTCGGCCGTCGCGTGGGCTGCGATTGCGGGGAGGGGTTCGGGGCGGGGGGCGGCGGTAAGGCTCTGCTCCCAGTAGTCGCGATCGGCGGCCCAGGCGCCTGATTCGCGGTAGCGGCGTTCGGTTTCGAGGCGGTCCGCTGTCGGGCCGAAGGGCGAGATCGGGGTTAGGGGCGCGGCCGGGTTGTGCAGGAGGTCGCGGACCCGGGCGAGGATGGCGAGGACGCCGGGGTGGTCGTTGACCAGGCGGTGGTAGCGCTGGTACCAGCCGATCCGGCCGTCGGCGAGCTGGAAGATGAGTTGGCGCTGGAGCGGGCCCCGTGCGGGATCCATTGCGCGGGAACGCTCTTGCTCGATCCGGTCGGTGACGAAGCGCGCCGGGCCGGACGGGTCGGCGACGACTATCGAGGTGGGAGCGGGCGTCGTCTCGTGCACCTCGATCGCGCCGGTGTCGCCGCGAAAGACGCTGTGCAGGACCGGACTTTCCGCGAGCGCGGTGTCGACGGCAGCGCGCAGGGTTTCCGCGGTCAGCGACCCCGTCAGTTCGATGTAGAGGTCGACGTAGCGATCACCGGCTGCGAGGGCGGCCCGCTGGGCGTCGCTCGGGGTGCGGAGGCCGGGCGTCGCGGCGGTGGGCGTCTCAGCGATAGTCATGGAATCCTTGTCCGGTCTTGCGGCCGAAATGCCCGGCGGCGACGAGGGTCGCGAGGGCGGGGGGTACGCGGTAGTGGTCTTCGCCGGTTTCGCGGTGCAACACGTCGATGGTGTCGGCGACGTTGTCCAGGCCGATGAGGTCGGCGGTGCGCAGCGGCCCCATCTTGTGGCCGAGGCAGCGTTCGAAGAGGGCGTCCACCGTGGCGGCGTCGGTGCCGGTGTCGAGGGTGGCGGCGGCCTGGGCGATGGTCAGCATGAGCAGGCGGTTGAGGACGAAGCCGGGGCGGTCGCCGACGACGATGGACTCCTTGCCGAGCGCGGTCAGCAGGTCGGTGGCCCGGGTCAGGGTGTGCGCCGAAGTCTGTTCGCCGCGAACGACTTCCACGGCGTCGGTGAGCGGCGCGGGGTTCATGAAGTGCAGGCCGAGCACCTGCTCCGGGCGGCCGGTCGCGGCGGCCAGCCGGGCGATCGGGATGGCGGAGGTGGCCGAGGCGAGCACGGCGCCGGGCGGGCAGTGCCGGTCGAGTTCGGCGAACAGCCGCTCCTTCAATTCGATGCGCTCGGTGGCGCATTCGATGACGAAGTCGACCTCGCCCAGCTCGTCGATGCGGTCGGTCCAGCGCACCCGGCGGGCGGCCTCCAGCGCGGTGCGGCGGTCGCCGCGACCCAGCAGGAGGGCCAGGCGCACCGCTTCGTCGAGGCTCTTGCGGGCGCGGGCAACGGCATTCGGGTCGGGTTCGACCACAATGACATCGCGGCCCGCCTGCGCCAGGCATTGCGCGATGCCCGCACCCATGGTGCCGGCGCCGATCACGGCCACGGTTCCGGTCATCGGGTCACCTCCGCTTCCGCGATGCAGCGCAGCGCGATATCCGCCACCGGTTCATCCGGCGTCTCCGCCAGGCCGTGCAGCAGCCCGACCAGGTCGGCGAGCATCTGCTGCGCGGTCGATTCATCGAAAAGCTCTGTGGCATAGGCCAGTTCCACGACAGGTCCGTCATCGGCGAGGCTCCGGTCGAGAACCAGCTCCGCCGCCCCGGGCCGTGCGTCGCGGAAACGGATCGCCACATCACCGACAGCGCCCGCCGCCTTGCCGACAGCGCCTGCAGCCTCGCTGACAGCTCCTGCCGCGTCGGTGGCGGCGCTCGTCGCATAGTCGGCGGCGCTTGTCGCGGCAGCGGTCAGTGCCGCCGCGGCTCGCGCGATCAGCGCGACGCCGTCGGGATCATCGGCGAGGTCCATCCGGGCCGCGCCGCCCGCGAGCCCCACCTCCACCTCATCGGAGCCGGAGTACCAGGCCAGCAATGCGATCCACGCGGCCAGCAGCACCGCGTCCTCGGGCTCGCCGTCGAATCGCTCGCGCACGGTCGCCGGCGTGTACGACACCTGTCCCGTCTTGCGCGGCCGATCCGTCGGAATGTCCAGCGCTGCACCCGGTTCAGCCGAGCCGATACCGGCCGGCGAAGGCGCGGCGATCAGTTCATCGATCGAGCGGTCCGGGGCCGACCCCACCACCTCGGTCAGGATCTCGAGATACGTGGCGGCGAAGCCCGCGGCCGTGCGCTGCGTGAACAGCTCGGTGCTGTACTCGAAGCAGGCCAGCATGTCGTGGTCGTCGCTGCGGTCGTAGGTGATCAGGCTGAGATCGAATTTCGCGGTGCCGGCGGGCAATCCGCCGAAGGCGTTCTCGATGGAGTGCTCCAGGTCGAAGAACTCCGTCTCGCCGCCACTGAGCGGGTTCGCCGTGCCGACGAGATCCTGGTGCACATAGAGCACATCGAAGATCGGGGTGCGCGACACATCACGCTGATCGTCGAGCGCGTTGACGACCCGCTCGAAGGGAATCTCCTGATTCTCCAGCGCGCCGAGCACGATCGCGCGCACCCGCTCGAGCAGATCGGCCAGCGTCGCGGGCCCGGACAGGTTGGCGCGCAAGGCGACCGTGCTGTTGAAGAACCCGATGAGCCCCTCCAGCTCGCGCCGGGTACGCCCGGTGGTGGGCGTGCCGATGACCAGGTCACGCTGCCCGCTACGCCGCGCGAGCAGAATGTAGAAGGCGCTCAGCATCACCACGAACAGCGACACCGACTCCCGTTTGGCGACCGCGCGCGCCGCCGCGAGCAGTTCGGCCGGGACCGTGAACGGCTCCAGATCGCCGGCGAAGGTTTTGCGCGCCGGACGCGGGAAATCAGTGGGCAGCCGCAGTTTCGGCGCATTCCGCAGCGAATGCGTCCAGTACTCCAGCTCATGATCGAGAGCACCCGAATCCAGCAGATCCCGATGCCAGCGCGCGTAATCGCGATAGCGGACCGGCAGCGGCTCCAGTTCCGCGGTGCGCCCCTCCTGCCGCGCGGCGTAGAGCAGCGGAATCTCGCGCGCGAGAATCCCGGGAGTCTGCCCGTCGGTCACGCAGTGATGGCAAGTCACCTGCAGCACATGCATATCGGGTGCCAGCGTCACCAGCAGCACGCGCACCATGGGATCGCGCGCGAGGTCGAACGGCGTGGTCGCGGCCTCCCGGATCAACCCGCGTGCGACGGCGACCGGATCCCCTGCACCGGAAACGTCGACAGCGCGGAAGAACTCAGCGAGCGCGGGCCGGACCCGCACCACCGGCAGCCCATCGACCTCGACGAGGTTGTACCGCAACGGTTCGTGCCGCTGCGCGAAATCCTCGAAGGTGCCCTTGATGGCGGCGCTGTCGATCGCACCCCGAAGGACGTTGACCACCGGGTAGTTGTAAAGCGTCGTATCCGGAACGAGCTGGTGGTGGAACCACATTCGCTCCTGCCCGGGCGACATGACCAGCTCGTCGGTGCGCGTAATGGGCGGCGCCGACCGGGCCGGCCGACCGGCCTCGGCTGCCGTCGGGACCGCCCCATCGCTCAGCAGCGCCGCGAAGTCCGAGACCTTCGGCCGCTCATAGACATCGAGAAGCTTGGGCCGGAAGCCGAAACTCTCCTCCACCCGCTCGACCAGCTGCACGGCGATAATCGAATTCCCGCCGAGGTCGAAATAGTCTTCGTCCGCGCCGATTTCGGACTCGGCGTGCAGCAATTCGCGCAGCACCCCGCGCAGCCACTCCGTCGCGTCCGAGGGCGTGGACGTCTCCGCGCGCACCACCGCCGCCGCGACGGGTTCAGCCGGAAGCGCCGCCGCAGTGGGAAGCTCGACCCAGCACCGGGTGCGGTGCATCGGGTGTCCGGGCAAGCGCACGCGCATCCCGTCGCCGTTCTGCACGCCGGCCCAGTCGATATCCAAACCGCGCTCGTAGAGGCTGCCGACAACGTCCAGCATTCCGGGTGCATCGGCGGAGCCGAAAATGATCTCCGCATCCGCCCGGTCCGCGAGATCCTCGGCGAGCAGACGACCCAGCTCGCCGCCTTCACTCGGATCGACGAAGACCACCGGCCCGTCCCGCAGCAACGTCTCCGCCGCGGCGCGCAGCCGGGACCGGTTCACCGCCGGATTCGCTGCCGCCTCGGCCAGCTCACCGGCCTGGACCGCCGCCGTCGATCCGAGCAGGTAGCGGGCCAGATACTTCGATGCCCCGCCGCTGAGTATGGCGGTGAATCGAATTCCGCACGCCCGCAGCAGATCATGCGCCATGATCTGCCGCCGGAGCACCGGAGCGACATGCTCCGGTGCGGGCAGCTGAGCAGGCAGCGACGGCCTGATCTCGTCACCGGTCAGCATACCGACCGAGAGCGACGAGACCGAGCTCGTCTCACCGCTTGTGGCACCGCTGTCCACCGACCCGGGCGAAAGCAGCAGCGCCACCCGAGGCGCCACCGGCTGCCCACCTTCCGGATCGACCGCAGCCCCACGCAGTTCGAGCTCCTCGGCAAGATCCGCCGTGCTGGTCGCACACACCGCAATGCGATAACCGAAATGCGCCCGCCCCCGCCCGAGCGTGAACGCCACATCCGCGAGATCGACCGCGCTGCCGCGTAACCGCCCCGCCAGCGTGCCGCACAATTCCGCGAGCGCCGCCGGCGTCCGCGCCGAAACCCCCACCAGCCGCCGCTCCGGCTCCCGGTCCGCTCCGGTGACACTGGAATAGACCACGTCGGGTGCTTGTCCCACGACCGCGCCCGCACCCTGCGCGACATCGCTCGCATCAGCCACGATGCCACCAGCGTGCGGCCCGCCGCCCACCGACGATGGCGCAGCATCGGCGGCCTGCCGCGCAACACCGCCGGGCCTCAGCGCCGCGTCGGGTGCTTGCCGCCCGATCTCGCCCGCACTATCCACATCACCTGGCTGCCGCACGATTTCGGCCGTCTTCAGCGGCAGGTCGGATACGTGCTGCACGACATCGCCCGCGCCGTCCGCGACTTCGCTCGGCAGCTGTGCCACATCGGTCGGCCTCCGCTTCGCCGCGGCCGCCTGCTGAACGATGTCCGGTGCCTGCTGGACGACGCAGTGGGCGTTGGCGCCGCCGAGGCTGTAAGAGCTCACGCCTGCGAGGCGGGGTTCGTCGCTGTCCCAGGGGCGTGGGCGGGTGAGGACTTCGATACCGGCGGCCGCCAGGTCAAGATCGCCGGTGGGGCGGTGGAAGTGCAGGGAGGGGTACAGGTGGCCGTCGTGGACGGAGAGTACGGCCTTCACCAGGCCCGCGACGCCGGCGGCGTGATCGAGATGCCCGATATTGGTCTTCACTGATCCGATCGGGAGTGGGTTGGCACGACCGGCGAAGGCGGTGCGCAGGCCCTCGAGTTCGACGGCGTCGCCGAGGCGGGTGGCCGAGCCGTGTGCTTCGAGATAGCCCGCATTACGGGGGTCGGCTCCGGCGGCTCGCCAGGCGCGCTCGATGACGCGCGCCTGGGCGGTGGCGCTGGGGGTGCTGATGGTGACGGCCGAATGCCCGTTGTGCAGGACGGCGCTGCCTCTGATCACGGCGTAGACGGGGGCGCGGTCGGCATGGGCGCGGGCGAGGGTGGTCAGGAGGAGGGCGGCGCCGCCCTCGCCGGGGACGGTGCCGTCGGCTTCGGCGTCGAAGGCGCGGACCTTGCCTGTCGTGGAGGCGATTTCGGTCATGGTCTGCATGGTCCAGGCCGGGGATCCGCCGGCGCGGATACTGACCCCGCCCGCGAGAGCGTAATCAGCGTCACCGGAACGCAGTTCGCGGCAGGCGTGGTGGACGGCGATGAGGGAGGCGTTGCAGCCGCTGTCGATGGCGTAGCAGGGGCCGGTCAGGCCGAGCAGGTGCGCGATGCGGGCCGGGGTGCCGAAGGGCAGGTTGCCCAGCATGGCAAGGGGTCCCGGATCGACGGCCATGGCGTGGTAGGTGGGCATGGGTGCGCTGAACACGACCGCGGTGGTGGCGTCGCGCAGGGTGCGTGGCGCGTATCCGGCGTCCTCTATTGCCGTGTGCGCCAGTTCGAGGGCGATCCGTTGTTGCGGATCCATCAGGGACGCTTCGCGTTTGGACAGCCCGAAGAACGCGTAGTCGAAGCTGTGGATATCGGTGAGATGCCCCATGGGCAGGTAGTCGACCCGCCGGTCGAGCGCCGTCGCCTCGGCCCGGGATTGCGGCATGGGCCCGATCGAGTCCCGTCCGGCGGCGAGGTTGGCGCGGAATTCGCCGAGGTCCGACGCGTCCGGGAACCGGACGCCGAGACCGACGATGGCGATGTCGTCGGGGCGTGGTGCTGGTGTGGTCACGATATCTCTCAAACCTCGAATGCCATGGGGGCGTCATCGGCCGGCGTGGGCTCGGCGGGCCGCGCGGGATCCGCCGGCAGCGCACCCGCCTGCGCGGCCACGGTGTCCAGATCGAACAGCAGACCCACCGAGATCGCGCCCGGCCAGCGTTCTTCCAGGCGCATGTGCAGCGCCACCACACGATGGGAATTGCCGCCGACATCGAGAAACCGGTCCTCGCGGTCGAATTCGTCGTGCAGCAGTACTTCGGACCAGATCTCGCCGATGGCCCGCTCGGTCTCGGTCCAGGCATCCCGCGACGGCGCCGGGCGGCGTTCGACGGGAGCCTGCAGCAGCGCGTGCAGGGCCGCTTCATCGAGCTTGCTGCTGCCCGGGGCGATGGGCAGCACGTCGATCGCCACGAACCGATCCGGAACCGATTCGGGCACAAGACGTCCCGCGCAGTGTCCGGCCAGCGCGGCAGGTGTCGGCGGGGCGGCCGCGCCGTTCACGGGCACCCAGAACGCGGCCAGGTACACGCTGTCGTCGGCATCGGCGGCGACCAGCACCACCGCCTCGCGCACGGCCGGATGATCCTCCAGCACCGCCTCGACCGCGCCGCGCTCGATGCGCACCCCGCGAACCTTCACCTGATTGTCGGCGCGGCCGTGGAATTCGATGTCGCCATTGGCATCCACCCGGGCGAGATCCCCGGTGAGGTACATGCGCGCGCCCGGCTCGCCGGAGAACGGATCGGCCACGAAACGAGTCGCCGTCAGTCCCGGCCTGCCCGCATACCCGTCGGCGATCTGCCCGCCGCCCAGATACAGATCGCCCCGCGTGCCCCGGCGGACCGGCCGCAGGGAGCGGTCCACGATATGCGCTGTCGTGCCCTCCGTCGGCCGTCCGATGGGCACGATGTGGTGCGGCTTCTCCGCGACGACATGACAAATACAGGTGACCGTCGCTTCGGTGGGACCGTATTCGTTGTGCAGACGCGCAGCGGGCAGCACCTCGCGATGCTCGTCGGCCAGGCGGGGCGGCACCGCCTCCCCCGCGAGGGTCACGATCCGCAACGTCGGCCGCAACTCGGCGAGCCTGGGCAGCAGTAACCGATAGAACGACGGCGTCGCGACGAAATGCGAAACCTTGTGACGGCGTGCGAGTTCGGCCACCGCGTCGACATCGCGCAATATCGGCGCATCGGGCAGCACACTGGTGCCGCCGACGGTGAGCGCCCACGCCAGCGCCATCAAAGAACCGTCCCAGATGAGCCGCATGGCCGAGAAGGTGACGAGTTCCCCGTCGACGTGCGGCGGATAGTCCCGCGACGCGATCAACGTGGCGAGGTTCGCGCGCGAAACCACAACGGCCTTCGGCACGCCCGTGGAACCGGAGGTGGTGATGACGTAGGCGGGAGTGGACATCGCCGGCCGGTCCGGAAGGTTCACCGCATCTGAATCGGCGTGTGCCGCAAGGTCACCCGCGATCGACCACATGTCGTCGGCGGCCCCGTGCCCACCTGAATCGTCCACTTCCCCAACACTCGCTCTGGCCACCGGCACACCCGCGTCGGCTGTCGCCTGCGCACTCGAGTCGGCCATCGGCGCGCCCGAGCCGGCCAGGGCTTGCGCACTCGGGTCAGCCACTGCCTTCGAAGCCGGTCCGGATCGCACAGCGATATCGATCACCGCCGGACCGTCCGCCGCTTGGGCCAGCGCAGCGGCCGCATCTGCGGGGGTGAGCGCGTCGCTGCCGTCGATGACCACCGCGGCGACGTCCACCGCCGCCAGCACCGCGCCGAGCGACGCCTCACCGCCGTGGCCGGGTTCGATCACGCACCAGGCCGCGGCCGCGCGCATGGCCGCGATCATGGTGATCAGGGTGCCGAGGTTCTGCTGCTGGTAAGCGATGACCGTCTGTCCGGGCCGCACGCCGGCCGTGACCAGTCGTCGCGCGAGAGCCGCTGTCGCGGTGTCGAGTTCACGATAGGTGAGCGCGCGTTCCCCCACCACCAGTGCGGTGCGGTCGGGCACTCGGTCGACCTGTCGCAGGATTCCGCTCAGCAGATCGGATTCGCGGTGCGCCGCCGTGCTCATCGAACCACCTCGACATGTCCGGTGCCGCTGATGCTGTCGAGCGGCGCGGTGCAGGCCAGCAGGATGCGGTCGCCGTCGGTTTCGACCACCTCGAAGCCCGCGAAGCGCAGCGTCACGAGCATGACCCGATTGAGCGGTGTCGCAATGAATTCCGCCGCCGGTCGCCGCCCGGCCGCGCGGGCGCGCCGGACCAGCTCGGCAATGAGCACGGTCCCGACACCGCGCGACATCACCCGGCAGGACATGAGCAGCAGGAGCAGGACCGCGTCCTCGCCGCGGTGCTCGGTGACCGCCAGCCCGATGGTGCCGTAGCCGCCGAAGCGGTCGGTCAGGGAGGCCACGAGCACTTCGTGCCGCGGTGACGCGCACAGCTGCCGCAGCTCGTCGATATCGAAGGTGACACCGGTGGTGTTGAGCTGGTGGGTGCGTTCGGTCAGCTCGTGCGCCCGGACCAGATCCGCCTCGTCGGCCTCGCGCACGGTCATGACCAGGTCCAGCGAGGCGAGGAAATCGGTGTCCGAGCCGCTGAATTCGGCTTGGGAGGCTTGTCGTTCCCGTTCCGCGCGATACAGCAGCCGGCGCTGCCGGGCCTCGGATGTCGCTGTGCCCGGCCGGAATTCGGGCAGTTCGGCCAGGTCGGCAATGCGCTCGGCCGGGTAGCAGCGGACCTCGGGGAAGGCTGCCGCGACCTCGGCCCGCTCGAACGGATCATTGTCGACGAACGCGATGGCGTCGCGGCCGATGTTCAATGCTTCGGCAATCCGGCGGATGGCTTCCGACTTGGGACCCCAGCCGATCTCGACGGCGGAGAACAGGTCCTCGATGCCGTGCAGCCGCAGATGCGCCGTGGCGGCGGCGGGTTCACCGCGGCTGGCGACGGCGTGCAGGATGCCGCGCTCGTCCAGCGTCCGAAGCGCCTGCAGCACCTCGGGTTTCGGCGCGCCGCCGTCGGATTCCAGCACGACGCCGGGCCACACCGTATCGTCGAGATCCCAGACCAGGCATTTCACGATTGCCGTCATTGCTCACACTCTCCGCATCAGGCCGGCGCTCCAGGCCGCGACCGGACTGCTGTTCAGCAGCAGCGCGTACTCCCCCGCCGCGCGCCCGCCCGCCGCGGCCTCCAGGTTGACCAGTATGTCCATCGATCCGAGATGGCCGTAGGCCGCGAGATTGCCGCGGCACGCCTTGTCGACCGGACGGTCCAGGGCCTCCTCCCAGAAGGCGAAGGCGCCCGCCGACAGGTTCTGCATGAGGATCGGACCCACCGCGTCCTTGTGAATACCGTTGCGTTCCAGCAGCTCCGGAACGATGTCGTCGAACCGCTTCTTGCTCTCGACCGCGAGCCGGAACGAATAGGTGGATTCGTCCGCGCATTCCTCGACCCATTCGCCGGAGGGAATATCGCGGTAGTCGATGCGGAACAGGTCGGCGTATTTGCCGTCGCTGCGCACGATCTGGTCCACGAATTCCCAGCGACCCGGCCCGGAGGTGGTGACCAGCACGGCGGCCGCGCCGTCGCCGAGCACGGTCATGGGCGGGCGGTAGCGATTGAGCGTCGGCGTCTTGGCCGCGGTGACCACGAGAACATTGCGGCAGCGGGCGTCACCGCGCACCAGGCTCGCGGCGAGAGTCAATGCGGCGGAGACGGATACGCAGCCCAGATCGCCCACGCCCGTGGTGAACGCGCGCGTCGCACCGATCCGGTGCTGCAACCGCGTCGCTTCCGAGGCGAGCAGATATTGCGGCGCGCGGCCGGTGACGAGCAGCAGCGCGTCGAGTCCGGCGGCGTCGAGTCCCGCCTCCGCCAAGGCCTTCCGCGCCGCCTCGGCCGCGAGATCCACCTCGGTCAGCTCATCGGCGGTTCGCACCGTCTCGATGCCCAGGGCGAGCGCATGCTCCCGGCGCTGCACCGCAAGGTAATCCAGCTCCTCGAGCGTGGCCACCTCGGCAATGGTGTCCGGGAACCATGTGGCCACCGGACCGAGCACCACCGTCCCGCTCATCGCACACCCCGCAAGACGTGCTCACCCATGGTCACCTCGGCGACCTCCTGTGCTCCCTCGATGATCTGCATGACCTTGGCGTCGCGATAGAACCTGCCGACCCGGCTGTCCGGCGCGCACCCGGCCGCCCCGAGCACCTGCACCGCGCGTTCGCTCACCGTGGCCGCCGCCGCGGCCGCCGCGTATTTGGCCGCAATGGTGTCGATCAGCGCCTGCGGCGATCCGGCGATCCGGGACGCGGCCGCACGCTCGCACATCGCTTGCGCCCCTTCCACATCCACCCAGCCGCGCCCCAGCGCCGCGCGAATCAGCTGATGCCCGGCCAGCGCCGCGCCGCCCTGCGTCCGGGTGGCGGCGTGTGCGGCGGCATCCTCGAGACAGGCGCGCGCAAGCCCGGCACAACCCCATGCGACGGTGAATCGCCCATGGTCCAGAGCCGTTCCGACAACGTGCGACAGCCCGAAGCCCGGCGGCGCGATCAACTGCGCGACGGGTATGCGCACCCGATCGAATCGAACGGTCGCCAACCGCGCACCGTGCAAACCGATCCCGCTCTCGACCGGTTCCACCCGCACACCGGGCCGATCCCGCTCGACGAGCGCCGCGCACAGTCCCCCGTCCGACCGTCCGAGCACCAGGAAGACCCCGGCGACCTGTCCGAAGGTCACCCACAGCTTGGTTCCGGACACCAGCCGATCCGCCCCGTCGACCTCGAAAGTCGTAGCGACACCGGCCAACTCGGTCCCCGCCCCGGCCTCGGTGGCGGCCAGCGCGGCAACCGTCTCACCGCTGGTGAGCCGCGGCAACCACGCATTGCGCTGCTCGCCCGTACCCCACCGATCCACCGCGGCGGCAACCATCCCGTGCACGGTCAGCAGCGACCGCAGACTCGTACAGACCTGCCCGACCGTCGCCGCGAGCCGCCCGAGCTCCAGCGCATCGAGCCCGCGACCGCCGAAGGCCACGGACCGGTCCGCCCCCAGCAGCCCGCTCTCCCCCGCGAGCGCGATCATCTCCGCGGGCAGCCCCTCCCGATCCCAGCGCGCCGCCTCCGATTCCGCGGCCGCCACCAGCTTCCCGACCTCGATCACAGCCCCGCGTTCCCCGCCCGCTTGCGCGCCACGAACGCCGCCGCCCGCGCCGCCGTCCGGAAATTGTCGAGCTCGAGATCATCGACCTCGACCGAGATCCCGTAGGTCTGCTCCACATGCACGACGATTTCCAGCGCCCGCAGCGAATTGACCAGCCCCAACGCGAAAATATCGTCGTCGGCGCCCAATTCGGCCGTCGCCATCGACCCGAAATAATCCAGTAGTTCCGCCGTCAGTTCCGCGCCGCGCTGTTCCACGTCTTCCACGGGCACCCCGCCTCTCGATGACATCTCGAAGACGACGGATCACAACCCCTCGCCCGGTAGACACGACACCATCCGTGCTGATCATGGACAAGCCCCGGTTTCCTCGGGCGGGGGTACGAAGGGCACGCTTCGGCAGGCAATCCCCGCAACGGTTCCCCTCCGTCCCAGACGCCGGTATCGTGCGAATCGCACCCCCAACGACGATCGGTGGCGACATGGCAGCAGTTGATCGTGGCCCGCACGTATTTCCCGCGGGTCTGAGCCGACTACAGAACCGCTACTTCAATCCCCTGGTCCGCCCGCTGGCTCCCTACCTCCCCGGTTTCGCCCTCCTCGAACACCGCGGGCGCAAATCCGGAACCCCGTACACGACCCCCGTCAATGTCGTTCCCGCCCGCGGCATCTTCATTGTCGTCCTCGGCCACGGTGTCACCGACTGGGCCCGCAATATCCTCGCCGCGGGAGAAGCAGAGGCGCGCACCACCTTTCGCCGGGTGCGGCTCGTCGATCCGCGCATAGTCGATCCCGCCGACCCCGACCCGAGCCTGCCCCTCCTGGCCCGGGCCGCCGGTCGCGGTCTGCGGCTGTTCGTCGCGGATATCGCCGGCTAGCGCAGCTCCGATTCGCCTGCCGGGCGCAGGATTTCCCGATCACGTTGCCGCGCGAGGTGATCCGGCGACTCGTCCGGCGGCGGGGCGGCGGCTGCCAGGGCGGCCTCGTCCAGGTCGGCGCGACGCAGCATGGCGAAGGCGATTGCGGCGGATACCGCGGCGATCACCGCCGCCAGCACCAGGGCGTTGTGCAGTCCGCTCACGAAGGCCGATTCGGCGACGGCGCGCACCGGCTCGGAGGCGGTCGCCGCGCCCGGACCGCCGGCCGCGACCGCATCGCCGACCTCGGCGGCCCGGTCCCCGAACACCAATCGCGCCATATCGGTGGCGGCGAAGGCATTGCTCACCCGGTTCTGGAAGAACGCGCCGACGGCCGCGATGCCGAGGGCCAGTCCCGCCTGCTGGAAGGTTTCATTGATGCCCGAGGCCATGCCGGCCTTGGGCGGGGTGGTCACCGCGATGGAGAATCCGGCTCGGGCGGGGCTGAACATGCCCATGCCGGCGCCGATCAGGATCATCGCCGGAATCAAGGCCGTCCATTCGGAATCGACGTCGACCAGCAGCACGGCGAGCAGGCCCGCGCCGATGAACAGCTGGGAGCCGCCGACCAGCACCGCGGGCCGCATGCGGGCGACCGCGCCGCCCGTGACGGCGGCCGCGACGAACAACACAAGGGTCAGCGGCAGGAATCGGAGCCCGGCGGACAGCGCCGAATGGCCGAGCACATTCTGGGTGTAGGAGATCAGCACGAACAGCGCGGGCATGACCGACAGCGCGCACAACGCCGTCACCACCGACAGCCCGTTGAAGGTCCGGTTGCGAAACAGGGCGAGGTCGAACATGGCCCGATCGCGCCGCGTCACCTGCACGACGGTGAACATCGCGAGGAGTAGCACGGCGAGCACGAAACAGCTGATGATGCGGGCGCTGCTCCAGCCGTCCTGCTCACCCCGCAGGATCGCGAGCACCAGGAAGAACAGGGCGAGCGAGAATACGGCCATACCCGGCCAGTCCACGGGCGGTGGTGTCTCACTGCGGGATTCACGCATCCGCAGATAGCCGATCAGCAGCGCGAGCAGGGTCAGCGGGACATTGACGAGAAAGATCAGCCGCCAGCTCCACAATTCGGTGAGGCCACCGCCGATCAACGGGCCGAAGGCGATCGCGAGCCCGGCGACCCCGCCGAAGACGCCGAAGGCCAGACCGCGGTCCCGGCCCCGGAACTCGTGCCCGAGCAGAGCGGGACCGACCGCGAAAAGTACCGCGCCGCCGAGACCTTGGATGAATCGGGCCACGATGAGCGTCACATCGCCGGGCGCGAGTCCGCAGGCGAGGGAGGCGAGCACGAAGATCACCAGCCCGCCGTCGAAGACCTTCTTGCGGCCGATCCGGTCGGCGAGCGAACCGGCGGCGAGCAGCACCGCGGCCAGGCCGAGCGCGTAGGAATCCAGAATCCATTGCAGGGCGGCGAAACCGGAGCCGAAGTCGGCGCGAATATCGGGCAGAGCCACGTTCACGACCGTCAGGTCGAGCATCAGCATGAACGTGGCGACCGAGACCGCCACCAAGGTCCATTGGGGACCATGGGATTTCATGAGTTCCCCTCCGAGGGAGTTCGCACCGGCCGCACCGGACCCGCTTCGCACGACACCCGCTCGTCGACTCATGACATCCCCCGTGGATTTGCCGGTCGCACTAACTATCGTCGACGCACCACATGCCTGTCTTGAACGAATGTTCCCATGCCGTCGTGCATTCCGGTTCCTGCGGATTGCGGGCGACCATGCCCGGCGTCATTCCCACGAATCCGGACACCTCGCGGTGCAGATGCGATTGATCGGCGTATCCGCACGCGATGGCGGCCTCGGCGGCGGACTGCCCCGCCACGAGCATCTCGAACGCACGCCGGAATCGAACCACCCGGCAGGCGTGTTTGGGCGTCACCCCGATCTGCGCGGTGAACCTCGACCACAACCGCTTGCGACTCCAGCCGCACCCGGCCGCCAGCTCCGTGACCGAGGTCAGCCCCTTACCGGCCATCAAGCGATGCCAGGTCGCGGTGACCTCGGCATCCGCCGCCCGCTGGGCGTACTGCCGCCTCAAAAAGGCCGTCACCAACGCGAAACGCTCATCCCAGGAGGCGATTTCGGCAAGCTGCTCACGCAACCGAGCACCCGCCCGCCCCCACAGCTCGTCGATATCCACCACGGAGTCGCTGAGGTCGACCGGCGCGACGCCCAGCACCGAGTACGCCACCACCGGCGACAACCGCATCTTGATCCCGTCGACGCGACGCCCACGCAAGGTGTGCGCATCCGGTGACATGCCGACCACATACCCATCGAGCACGCGCCGCGCGCCGCCACTCTCGAGCGTCAATTCCGAGTCCGCACAACCGAACGCCACCGTAACCGCCGGCAACGCCACCGCCTTCATCTCCACCTCGCCGGCCGTCCGGTCCCGAAACCCGCCCATCTCGATTCCGGGCAGCACCGGACCCGGAGCCGGCCGTGCCACCTCCCACCGGCTGTCCAGATCCCCCTCGGAGACAATCGGTCGCACCTCATCGAGCCTAGAACCGCCACACCGTCTTTCCCAGTGCACGACCTGCCACAAGTGGTGGCGGACCTCAGCGCGGGAGGGTCACCGGATCGAAGCAGCTGTCCGCGCTGTCCACGAGTGAGCAGAAGGCGGGTCGGCGAGTGGGAAGGTAATCGGCGGGTACGCCGCCGGTCGCGGTGATGGCGCGGTAAGCGGCTACGGCGTCGGTGGGGTGGCGGGTCAGCGTGGGGTCGGTGCGGACATCGACGGTGTAGAGGCCGAAACGCAGGTCGTAGCCGCCCCAGTCGAAACTGTCGGTCAGTCCCCAGTAGTTGTAACCGATGACATCGATGCCGTCGGCGCGAGCGCGTTGCAGCCAGTAGACGGTATCGCGGAGATGGTCGCCGCGGCCGTAACCGTCGGGCCGCCGGCCATTCACCATGGGAATGCTGTTCTCCACGACATAGAGGGGCTTGCCAGGAAACTTGCGGGCGTAATGCCGGAGGGCGTAGTAGACCGACTCCGGCTGCATGGCGTGGGCGAGTGGGCTGCGCAGATTCAGCGGCGAGAACAGCGCCTGCTGCGCAAGATCGGGCAGGGATTCGAGGGAGAGGCCGGCCGAGATGCCGAAACCGATGAAATCCAGGCGATCGACGACCTGCCGGAGAAACGGGCCTTCCGTGACGTCATCGGTGAAGCCGGTGAGGAAACCGCCCGACATCGTGACCCGCGCGCCCGGTTGCAGCCGGTGGATGTGGTCGTAGATGGCGTTGTGCGCGTCGATGATTCGCGTCATCTGCGCCGGAATCTCGGTCGCCGGCAAGGTGTCGCGGCTCTCGAACTTCACGTACCCGTAGGGTGTGGCGAAGGTGATCCAGATCGGATTGCGAGATGCGTAGCGTTGCACCACCTTCCGTGCATTCGCCAGCCAGGCGTCGACGAAGCCCGGATCCTGCCACCCGCCCCGCTCGGCGATCCACACCGGATACACCAGGTGATCCAGGGCGAGCATCGGGCGGATGCCGTGGGCCGCCATGGCATCGAGGACGCGGTCGTAGAAGTCGAACCCGGCCTCGTCCCATTCGCCCGGCCGCGGCTGTAGGCGCGCCCACTCGACGGAAATCCGGTACACACCGACCCCGAGGTCGGCGGCCAGCGCGATATCACTCGGGTACCGGGTGTAGAAGTCCACCGAGTCCGGGAATTCGTCCAGTTCGGTGCCGATGTAGAGCTGCCGCCGGCGACTGTCGGGAGTATGGCCTTCGGTTTGGAATCCGGAAGCGGCGACACCCCAGAGGAATTCATTTCCCAGCGGTGGCAGCTCACGGGGCGGCGCCGGGCGGGCAGTCGCCGGGCCGGACCGGCCGGCGACCAGACCGGCCACCACCGCGGCGGCCGATCCGAGTACGGTACGGCGGGGGATCGGACGCACGATGTCTCGCATTCGTCGAGTTCGGTCAGGAGCACAGGCGAGGGAAGGAGCGGCCCTCGAATTCGGCGGCGACCCAGTCGTCGATCGCGGATCCGGTCAGGTCGCAGATGCGCTCGACGGCGCGGGCGGGATCGAGATTCCAGATGCGCAGTGCGCCGTTGTCGCCGCCGCCGATGAGGTGCTCACCGTCGGGATGGAAGGCGACGTGCCAGCTTCCCTCGCCGGGCGGGTTGAGTGAATCACCGAGCGCCACCGGGGTTTCCGGGTCGGAGACATCCCACAGCTGCACCGTGCCGTCCCGGCCGCCGACCGCCAGGGTGCGGCCGTCGGGCGCGAAATCCACCGAGTTCACCATGCTGCTGACCGTCGTCAACGGGTCACCCAGTGGCACAATGGCATCCGGCGTGGAAATGTCCCACAGGCGGACGGTGCCGAAATCCCATCCGGCGGCGACCATCCGGCCGTCCGGGGAGACCGCGAGCCCGGTGCCGCTCGTTCTCGGTCCCAGCTGGACGCGCCCCACTTCCCCGGCCGGTTCGATCGCATCCGGTACCCACACCTGCAGGACGTCGGTCAGACCGACGGCGATGCGACCATCACGGCTCGGCGCGAGCTGGACCAGGAAGTCGTTCGGCTCGCCGGCCAGCAGGGCAGCGCCCAGGCGCACCGGATTTCCCGGATCCGTGTAGTCCCAGACCACCCAGGCGGGCACGGGGTCGGCATGCAGGGAAACCAGCAGCGGGCGGTCGCCGACCCCGAAACCGATGCTCAGCGCCCCCTCGAAGGTGTGCACGATCCGCGGATTGCCGGGATCGGTGATGTCGAGCATCCGCATCAGGTCGTCCTGCACCACCGCGACGAACCGGCCGTCCGGACTGATGGTCGGGCCCACCGTCGGGTTCCGGCCGGGCAGGCGATAGCCGGGTTTGCGAATCGTCCCGATCAGCCGCGGCGCGGCGGGCCGGCTGATGTCCCAGATCCGGGCATCGGCGCCCGGCCCGCCGGTGATCATCCGGCCGCCGCGCGCGCTGACCGCGGAGGTCAGCGCTCCGATATGCCCGGCCTGGCCGGCGAGGACGCTCGCGGGCAGCGACCAGTGCGCCACCGTGCCATCGGCGTACCCGATCGCCACCTGGCGCTCATCGAGCGTGGTGACAACCTGCTGGATCATCGAACCGCATCGGCCATCGGGCGCCGTGCAGGCGGAGCTCCGGCCGGTCAGCGGTAGGCCGAGCGCCACCGGCCGCGTGAGATCGGCGAGATTCCACAGCGTCAGTCCCGCCGGCGTGAGCGTCGCGAGTATCCCGCTGTCGCCGAGGAATCCGACGCCACGCAGGTTCTCCGCGCTGGTCACCGGGAAGGCCGGGCCGACCTCGACCGGATGGTGCGGATCGTCGATGCGGAGAATCCGGACCGTGCTGCTGCCCGGGTGGGACGCCGTGCTCTGGGCGCCGTTGTCGCCGACGGCGACCAGCGGCTGATCTTCGGCGGGCTCCGCCAGCAGCACATCGGATTGGACGGGCAGCGGCGTGCGCCGGGTCGCGCCGGACGCGGGATCGAATGTCCACACGGCGGTCGTGAGCTCCGACCGCAGGTTGCCGGGCACGCCCTCGGTGATCAGGAGCGCGCCATTGCTCGTGAACACGGCCCTGATCGGTATTCCGGTGAGCGGGAACGTGACCGGGATCGGCGTCGCCGCACCGGAGTCGGCGAGATCCCACACCTTGACCTCGCTCCCCTGCGTGGTCACCAGCATGCGCCGGTCCCGCGAGAGACTCGCCCATCGGATGACGCCACCGGCGCCGAAGCGGCTCAGCTGCCGCGGCCGCGCCGGATCCGCCAGATCGTGCACCGCGATGGCGCCATCCTCACCGGCCGAGATCAGCTGCGAACCGCGAGCTATGAGCGTGACGATCCCGGCGGAGTGACCGGCGATCTCCGCGATCAGGTCCGGTTCGCCCGCGCCCTGGACATTCCACAGCCGGATGACGCCGTTACCGCCGCCGACCGCCAGCGTCCCATCGGCCAGGTAGGCCATCCGCACGTAACCGTCATGGCCGGCAAAGGTTTTCGCCACCGGCCAGGCCTGGCTGGCGATCAGCCGGGACCGCACGCCCGGATCATCGGGCCGCAGCCGATGCGCCAGGACGCTCAGCTGCGCCGCCAACGTCGGGTCGGAGGTCTGCTTGCGGTCGATCGTGCTCAGCAGGGTGGCGAAGAATTCCGCATCGCGCTTGCGGGACTCATTGGCGACTCCGATGAGGCCGGCCGCCGCGGCGACGAGCGCCACCACCAGCGCGAGCACCCCGGCGTTCAGCGCTGCCAGCCGCCGTCGCCGCGCCCTGATCGCGGCGGCGAGGAAGGCGGCGCTGCGCCCGCTGCGCGCCGGATGGCTCGCGCGCGCCTGCGCCAGCCGCGTCCCGCGATACAGCAGTGCGGCATTGCGGCCGGCCGCCTCCCATTCCATCGCGTCGGTATCGGTGCGCTGCCGCACCAGCAGGTCCTCACGATCGGCGTCGATCCAGCCGCGCAGCCGCGGCCAAGCGTCCAGCACGACCTCGTGCACGAGGGTGACGGTGTCGTCGTCGGCGACGACCAGGCGGGCGCGGGTCAACCGGTCCAGCGCGGCCTCGGCGGCCTCCGGATTCGATGTGCGCGTGAGAAGCTCGGCGCGGGGCACCCGACGGCGGGTATCGCGGGTGCCATTGCCGACCGCCACCATGGCGACCAGCATCTGCTGCGCCGCATCGCGTCCGGCCGCGTCCAGTTCCTCCCACGCCCGGTCCGCGGTCGCGGCCACCGAGGACGCCACCCGGCCCGCCGCCACATAGGCGGCAATGGTGAGCTTGCTGCCGCTGCGATGCTCCCAGATGGCCGCCATCACGTGCGAGAGCAGCGGCAGGGCGCCCGCTCCGTCGGCGTCGGTGAGCCGAACCAGATCGGAGAGAATGAAATCGGCGAGACCGGCCTCGAGCTTCAACCCGGCCAGGCGGGCGGGCCCGGCGATGGCCTCGCCCAACTCGGTATCCGAGGGCCGGACCAGCACCATGCTCCGCGCGGCGGAATCCTGCTGCGCCGCACCCGGAATCCGCCGGTTGGCCAAGGCCTGCGCCAGGATCGGATACTCCAGGCAGCGCGCGAAGAAGTCCGCCCGCAGGCCCAGCACCACGGTGACCCCGCTCGACGCGCACTCCCGGAGCTTCTCGATGAAGTCGAGGCGCTCCTCCGCGCCGAACGCGGCGGCGAACAGCTCCTCGAATTGATCGATGATCAGCACACAGCGCGCGGTCGAGACCGCGGTGGTCAAAGCCTGCCGCGAGCCGGTGGCGGGGGTGCATCGGACCGGGGTGAACCCGGCTTCCAGCCGCGGAACCAGCCCGGCGGCCAGCAGCGAGGACTTTCCCGCACCCGAGGCTCCGACGAGAATGCCTATGCCGCCGCCCTTCTCGGCGATGGTGCGCACCATCTCGGTGAGCTCCCCGATCGCGCGGTCCCGGCCGAAGAAGCGGTCGGCGTCGGCGCGCCGATACGGTCGCAGACCGCGGTACGGGCACACCGGTTCCGGCGCCCATTTCCGCGCCGCCTCCCAGGACCGGCGCCAGTACTGCCGCTGCCGTTGTACCGGCGGAAGCGGCTCGGCCGCCTTGTCGATGAGCACCCGCAGCACCGGCCAGACCGTCTCGAAGTCGGCGGGCACATTGCGGCCCGCCTTCCAATCGGCGAAGCGCTGGAACCGAAGGTCTTTCGCGGCCGCCCCCCGCGCGGGCGCCATCGTCTTGTTCGCCGCCGTGACGACATTCTCCAGCGGCGGTTTGCCGGCGCACTCCCAGAGCTCGGTGAGCTGCCGCGCGAACACCTCCCGCGGCGAACCGGCAGCCTGCGGTTCTGCCAAGGACCCCTCCCCCGGACGTAGCTGGCACACCGACTGCGCCACCCGCAGTTTAGATCGATCCGTGTGCATCGCCGTCCTGAATCCCTCGCAGCCACAATGCGATTGCCGTCCGATCGTCGTGCGACCCCTGCCGTCGATAGCGCAGCGAGTCGAGCATGCGGGCCGGGCCGCAGTGCACCGACCACTGCCACGACAGCCAGGACCGCACCGCGGGCGAGTCGAAGATGTCACCGGCCAGCCCGCCGGTGGCCAGCACCAGCAGATCGGCTGCGCCCAGGTCGATTTCGGCGAGTTCCAGCACCGATGCGGGCCGGGCGTGCGGCAGGCTCGCGCGAACCACATTGGCGGGTCCGGGTTCCCGCGCCGGCAGCGCGGTCGTGTAGCGGTCACCGTGCAGCAGGAACAGCTCACCGCCGCCGACCCGGGCGACCAGCGCCGGCCGGTCGCCGCTCAACGGCACCCGGCACACCAGGGTGGTGAAGCGCAGGCACGATATCGCCCAGTCCGCGGTGGCGATATCACTGAACTCGTCGATCAGCATGGCATTGACCCGCTCGATCGGGCCGGCGAGCGCGGCCGCGCCACGCGCATCGGCCTCGGCCGCACCGATTTCCGCGACTGCCGCACCGCCGAGCCGCGCGAACAGATCCGCGCCGAGTTGCGAGGTGTGCGGATACCCGCCCAGCCCGTTGCACACGACGAGCGCCAGGGCCGAACCATCCACCGACAGCGCGAACCGGTACGAGTCCTGCCCCGTGGCGCCGAGGCTCTGATGCGCGTGCCCGGCAACGCTGGCCGCGGCCAGCCATCGATCGGCGAGGAGCCCCGCATCGGCGCGAATGCCCGGCAGCGCGGCGGCCGAGCCGCTCAACCGCGGCGCCGGCGCCTCGATCGGTTCCCCGACCAGCGGTGCGGTGGTCGGCAACTCGATCATTTCCCGCCCCCTTCGGAAAGCCGGGTCAGCCCATCGGCCTCCGGCACGACAAGGGTGCCGCCCTCCGGCCGCGACAACGCCCCGGACAGGGCCTTGATACTGTCCCCGACGCCGCTCAATATGGCGCGCACCGCAGTGGCCGGATCCGGATCCCCGGCGAAATACGCCTGCCCGGTGGACACTTCGGTAATGGCCTGCCGATTGGCCAGTCCCATACCGAAACTCACCACCTCCGCACCCGACCCGGCACCGCGATCGGTGAGCCGCTGCCACGCCGGATGCCAATCCTCGGGCGCATTGTGCTCACCATCGCTGAGGAACACCACCACCGGCCGATAGAACCGGGTACCGCGCCCGAGCCGCTCGATCCCCGTCGAGATCACCTCACGAGCCAGCCGGAACCCCGCCGCGAAATTGGTGGACGACTCCACCGCGAGCAACGGCTGCCGAGCCTCCCGCAAATCCGTCAGCGGCAGCACCACTTTCGCGGTATGCGAGAAGGTCACCACGGCCAATCGCGCGATCTCCCCCGCCGCCGGGTCCCCGAGTATGGTCCGGCGCAGCCCGGGCAAGGCTTCATTCACCGCATCGATCGGATCCCCGTACATCGACAACGACACATCGATGATCAAGCAGATCGGAAAAACCGGCGGGCGTTCGATATCAGAGAATTCCGGCATCACGTTGTACACGAGTTGAGTCCTAACGACCGAGGTGTTCGTCGATGGACCCAACTCTTCGCCCCCAACCCGGATCACTCGACCCAAGATTCGGGGTATACGCAGCTCAGACTACGTTTTCCAGCCCTCCGGACCGGAGTGTTCCGCCCCCGGAATCAGCCTTCGGCGGCGAGCTGACCGCAGGCGGCGGCGATCTCCTGGCCGCGGGTGTCGCGCACGGTGCACGGCACGCCCTGGGCCTCCACGCGGCGAACGAATTCGCGCTCAACGGGTTTCGGCGAGGCGTCCCACTTGCTGCCCGGGGTCGGGTTCAACGGGATGAGGTTCACGTGCACGCGGGAACCGAGGGCCTTGTGCAGCTTCTTGCCGAGCATGTCGGCGCGCCAGGGGTGGTCGTTGATATCGCGGATCAAGGCGTATTCGATGGAGACGCGGCGGCCGGACTTGTCGGCGTAGTAGCGGGCGGCGTCGAGGACCTCGGCTACCGACCAGCGGTTGTTGACCGGGACCAGGGTGTCGCGGAGCTCGTCGTCCGGCGTGTGCAGGGAGACGGCCAGGGTCACCGAGAGATCCTCATCCGCGAGCTTGCGGATGGCGGGGGCCAGGCCGACGGTGGAGACGACGACGTTGCGCTGGGAGATGCCGAGGCCGTCGGGGGCCGGAGAGGTGATGCGGCGGACGGCGTTCACCACGCGCTTGTAGTTGGCGAGGGGTTCGCCCATGCCCATGAAGACGATGTTGGAGAGGCGGCCCGGACCGCCGGGGACCTCGCCGTCGCGCAGGGCGGCCGCGGCGGCGCGGACCTGGTCGACGATTTCGGCGGTGGAGAGGTTGCGATTCAGGCCCGCCTGGCCGGTGGCGCAGAAGGGGCAGGCCATACCGCAGCCGGCTTGGCTGGAGATGCAGAGGGTGGCGCGGTCCGGGTAGCGCATGAGGACCGATTCCAGGAGGGTGCCGTCGTGGGCGCGCCAGAGGGTCTTGCGGGTGGTGCCCTCGTCGCAGACGACGTGGCGGACCTCGGAGAGCAGGGGCGGGAAGAGGGCCTCGCCGACCTTGGTGCGCATGGCCTCGGGGAGGTCGGTCATCTGCGCCGGATCGGACACCAGGCGGCCGTAGTACTGCCGGGCGATCTGGTCGGCGCGGAACTTGGGGAGCCCGAGCTCCTCGACCGCCGCCTTGCGCTCGGCCGGATCGAGGTCGGCGAGGTGCCGGGGCGGCATGCCACGGCGGGGGGCGTCGAAAACGAGGGGCAAGGGGGCGGCAGTCATAACCCCTCCATGATTCCATCCGAAACGGGTCCGCGGGGCCGCGGGGGGAGATGCGCTGGTCACATTGCGGGCGAACATCGGGCAGAGGCGACATTGCGGAGATAAGTGGCAATATGCGTGCACCGGTCATAGCTATCGGCAATGATTCAGCTATGACCACCGCCGACGTACCAGCCTCGGGCGCGGATCCGGCCCCGAGCAGCAAGCCGAAGCACAAGGGCGAAGGC
This sequence comes from Nocardia sp. NPDC127526, assembly GCF_042672265.1. NCBI lineage: Bacteria > Bacillati > Actinomycetota > Actinomycetes > Mycobacteriales > Nocardiaceae > Nocardia > Nocardia sp. NPDC127526. The sequence goes on from NZ_JBHXVO010000014.1 coordinate 114,206, forward strand.
GTTCTCAAGACCCGCGCGGGCTACGCGTGGATCGGGCTCGTCATCGCCGCCCTGCTGGGCATTCTCGTCCTGGTATTCATCCTGCAGAACCTCGAACAGGCGCACGTCGAATTCTTCGCCTGGACCTGGAACCTGCCCATCGGCGTCCTGGTCCTGCTCGCGGTCTTCATCGGCGCCCTGTCGACCGCCCTGGTCGGCGGCTACCGCATCCTGCAACTCCGGCGCGCCGCCAAGAAAGCGCACTGAGGTTTCGGGGACTCGGCCCGCGCCCCCAGCGGGGCTAAGGGGGTTCGGGGTCTTAGCCCCCGCTCTCTCACAGCAGGGCTGTGAGTACCAACCAGGACACGAAGGCCGACGGCAGCATCGAATCCAGGCGATCCATGATGCCGCCGTGGCCGGGTAGCAACGTGCCCATGTCCTTGATCCCGAGCTCCCGCTTGATCTGGGATTCGATGAGATCACCGGTGGTGGCCACCAGCACCAGACCCACGCCCAGCAGCACGCCGATCATCGAATTGGCTTGCAGCAGCAGCGTGACGGTCAGCAGACCACCGATGACCGCGAAGACGAGCGACCCCCCGAAGCCCTCCCAGGACTTCTTCGGGCTGATCGCCGGCACCATCGGATGCTTGCCGAACAGCACCCCCGCCACATAACCGCCGACATCCGAGCAGACCACCAGGATCATGAAGGTCAGCACCCGCAGATTGCCGTCCTCCTCCAGCAGGAGCAGCACCGCGAACGAGGCCAGCAACGGCACCCACGCCAGCACGAACACGCTGATCGCGGTGTCCCGCAGATAATTTCGCGGCGTCGCCTGCAACCCGTGATCGAACAGCCGCCACACCATGACCGCCAGCGCCGAGGCCCCGAATGCCCCGAGCACCCCCTGCGGCCCGGCCGGCCAGGCCAGCCAGATGATCGCCTGCCCGCCCACCAGCAGCGGAATCCGCGGCACCAGCACATCGGCCTCGCGCAGCCGCTTGGCCACCTCCCAGGTCGCCACCGCCATGGCCGCCGCGATCACGCCGATCAGAATCTTGGGCGCCCACAGCAGAATCGCGATGAGGGACAACCCCAGCCCGAAACCGACCGCCAGTGCGGCGGGCAGGTTGCGCCCCGCCTTGGACTTGGGCGCGCCCGGCGGCGCCTCCGCGGGTCCCTCATCCGGCGTCACATCGCCGGGGGCGGCAGTTTCTTCGGCCACGATTGTCCCGTCGCTCACTTGTCGTCCGTTCCGTCCCTACCCCCGGGGGGGGGGCCCGCCACCGCCCCGGCGACCCGCCAACCTCCAGCGCCAGCCCCACCCCCCCCCCCCCGGAAAAAGAGCAGAGATGAAAGTAAAAATGGTAAAAAAACAAGAAGACACC
>NZ_JBHXVO010000014.1:115585-169108 GCF_042672265.1 Nocardia sp. NPDC127526
CGCCCCCACAGCGCGGGGGGCGGTTGTTTATTCGCCCATTTTTGCCCCTCCCCAAACTTTTCGCCGGTCCCCCCCCCCCCCCGGCCGCCCCCCCCCACACGGGGCCGCCCGTCCAGACTCGAGCTGCCGGTCACGCGGACAGCCCGGTCGATTAGACCTCGAGAAGTTCCGATTCCTTGTGCTTCACCAGCTCGTCGACCTGGCTGACGTACTTGGCGGTCGTCTTGTCGAGTTCCTTCTCGGCCCGGCCGACCTCGTCCTCGCCGGCCTCGCCGTCCTTCTGAATGCGGCCCAGCTCGTCCATGGTCTTGCGCCGCACATTGCGGATGGCGATCTTGGCGTCCTCGCCCTTGGACTTGGCCTGCTTGACCATCTCGCGGCGCCGCTCCTCGGTCAGCTGCGGGACGATGACGCGGATGATGTGACCGTCGTTGGTGGGGTTCACCCCCAGATCCGAATTGCGGATCGCGGTCTCGATCTCCTTGAGCTGGCTCTGCTCATAGGGCTTGATGACCAGCATGCGCGGCTCCGGGGAGTTGATGCTGGCCATCTGGGTGATGGGGGTGGGCGACCCGTAGTAGTCGACGACGACCCGGTTGAACATGCCCGGATTCGCGCGACCGGTCCGAATGGAACCCAGGTCGTCCTTCGCCACCGAGACGGCCTTCTCGAACTTTTCCTCGGCGTCGAAGAGCGCTTCTTCAATCACGGCGATTCCTCCACATGGTCATCGTTCTTTCGTCGGTCACGACCGGACCAGCGTGCCGATCTTCTCACCGGCGACTGCGCGGGCAATATTGCCCTTCGTCAACAAATTGAACACCAGCATGGGCATCTGGTTGTCCATACAGAGGCTGAACGCGGTGGCGTCGGCCACCTTCAGGCCGCGCTCCAGCACCTCCTTGTGGGTGACCTCGGTGAACATGGTGGCGTCCGGATCGACCCGCGGGTCATCGCTGTAGACGCCGTCCACGGCCTTGGCCATCAACACGACCTCGGCGCCGATCTCCAGCGCGCGCTGGGCGGCGGTGGTGTCGGTGGAGAAGTAGGGCATGCCCATACCCGCGCCGAAGATGACGACGCGCCCCTTCTCCAGATGCCGCTTGGCTCGCAGCGGCAGATACGGTTCGGCGACCTGCCCCATGGTGATGGCGGTCTGCACCCGGGTGTCGATGCCCTGTTTCTGCAGGAAGTCCTGCAGCGCAAGGGAATTCATAACGGTACCCAGCATGCCCATGTAATCCGAGCGGGCGCGCTCCATACCGCGCTCCTCGAGTTCCGCGCCGCGGAAGAAATTGCCGCCGCCGATGACCACGGCCACCTGGACGCCGTCCTCCACGACCTCGGCGATCTGCTCGGCCACGGTCTGCACCACATCGGGATCGAGACCCACGCGGCCGCCGCCGAACATCTCGCCACCCAGCTTGAGGAGCACTCGGCGATAGCCCTTGCGGTCGGGGGCCGTATCCGGGTCCGTCATCGGTCTCCTTTTGTCCTCGGCATTCGAGCGTGCGCATGCACATGAAAAGACCATCCCGGACGCGGAAATCGCGCGGGACGGCAACAAAGCTTCATCTATCCTGCCTCACGGGACCTCCCGAGGGTGAGCCGACCCTCGATACCGGTTCGGATTTGTCGCCATTGCGTCCCGATTCGGCATACGTCAGCAAGGCGGCCACCCGGGCGGCGGCCGCGGGCGTGGCCGGAACCTGCACGACCAGCAGCAGGTTCGGGTTCTCGACCGGGCGCATCTGGAACACCTTCAGCTCGATCGGTCCGGCGTGCGGATGGTCGATGACGATGCCGGCGGGGCGAAAACGGCGTACCCGGTAATCCGGCCACCAATCACGAAACTCCGGACTGGCCGCGCACAACCGCTCCGCCAGCGCGGTCAGGCGCGGATCGTCCGGGCGGCGGCCCATGGCCTCGCGCAACTGGGCCATGACCGCGCGGGCGGCCTGCTCCCAGTGCGGCATCATGGCGCGATTCACGGTGTCGGTGAACATCATCCACAGCAGATTGCGGCGCTGCGCGGGCAATTCGAGCGGATCGCGGCGCGCGAGGGCGTACGCCCGGTTCCACACCAGGAAATCGAAGGCCGGATCGTAGATGGACGCGATATTCGGCATGACGGCATCGACGAGATACTGCAGGCGGGCGCGATCGTCCGCGTCCTCGGCCACCCACGGATCGGCGAGACCGGCCAGGAACCGCAGATGCCGATGCTGATCCGGATCCAGCCGCAGCGTCCGGGCCAGCGCGTCGATGACCTGGCGGCTGGCTTCCACCTCCCGGCCCTGTTCCAGCCAGGTGTACCAGGTCAGGCCCACCCCGGACAGCTCCGCGACCTCCTCCCGGCGCAGGCCCGGGGTCCGGCGGCGGGCGGGATCGCCGAACGGCACCAAGCCCACATCCCCAGGTTGCAGCCGTTCCCGCTGCGCGCGCAGGAACCGGCCGAGCTGCTGATGCCGCTCGTGCCCCGATCCGGGATGGTCGTTGCCGCTTACCATTTGGCCTGTCCCCCTGCACCACGTTCTGGGTAGCAGTATCACTACCAGGACAGCTGTGCGCGCGCATTCCTAGCGTGATCGTCATCGTCCGGAACTCTCCAGGAGCCCGCCATGACCGATGGACTGCTCGCCGCCGACGGATTGCTGTTGCCGCCCGGCGCGGGCGACAGGGTGCAGCAAACCATGACATTGAAGGTCGGAGCCGAGCACTCCGATATCTGGTCCGCCTTCGAGGCCACGGTGCCACCGGGTTTCGATGTCGGCGCGCACTGGCACGGGCACGCCGAGGAGATCTTCTACATCGTCGAGGGCGAACTGGATCTGCTGGCCTTCCATCCCGTCACCGAACCGGTCGGCGACTGGACCACCTGGGAGGCCCAGGACGGAACCACCGTCTTCCGCGGCGGGCCGGGCAGCTTCATGCATGTCCCCGCGGGCTGCCCGCACGCCTTCCACAACCCCGGAAATGCCACGGCCACAATGCTTTTCCTGGTGACGCCGGCGGGGCACGAGAAATACCTGGCCGAACTCGGCGAGCTGCTGCGCTCCGGCGAGGCCACACCTGAGCGCGTCGACGAGCTGCGCCTGCGGCACGACATTCACCAGCTGACACCGTTGCAGAACCGGCCGCACACGCACTGATCGAGCTCGGATTTCACCCGTCCGCGATCCGTCGCGCCGACCTCACGCGAAAGGCCCCCTGCGCAATCACGTTGCGCAGGGGGCCTTTTCGACTTCAGCGGGCGATTACGCCTGGCCGACCTCGAAGCGCGCGAAACGGGTCACGGTGACACCGGCCTCGTCCAGCAGCGCCTTGACGGTCTTCTTGGAGTCGGTCACGGACGCCTGCTCCAGCAGGACGACGTCCTTGTAGAAACCGTTGACGCGGCCCTCGACGATCTTGGGCAGCGCGCCTTCCGGCTTGCCCTCTTCGCGAGCGGTCGCCTCGGCGATGGAGCGCTCCTTCTCGACCAGGTCGGCCGGAACGTCCTCGCGGGTCAGGTACTTGGCCTTGAGGGCCGCGACCTGCATACCGGCGGCACGAGCCACATCGGCGGCGGCCTCGCCCTCACCGGTGTACTCGACCAGCACGCCGACGGCCGGCGGCAGATCGGTGGCACGCTTGTGCAGGTAGGTGGCGACCGGGCCCTCGAAGGACACGACGCGACGCAGCTCGAGCTTCTCGCCGATACGGGCGGCCAGCTCCTGCACGGCCTGATCGGCGGTCTTGCCGCCCAGGTCGACGGCCTTCAGGGCGTCCAGATCGGCCGGGCGCACCTTGGCGGCGGCCGCGACGATGCTGTTGGCGAGCTCCTGGAACTCCGCGTTCTTGGCGACGAAGTCGGTCTCGGAGTTGATCTCGATCATGACGCCGTCCTGCGCCGCGACCAGACCCTCGGCGGTGGCGCGCTCGGCGCGCTTGCCGACATCCTTGGCGCCCTTGATGCGCAGGACCTCGACGGCCTTGTCGAAATCGCCCGCGGTCTCTTCCAGGGCCTTCTTGCAGTCCATCATTCCGGAGCCGGTGAGCTCGCGAAGCCGCTTCACGTCAGCGGCGGTGTAGTTCGCCATCTGGGGCGAGCCTCCTCAGTGTTGGTCTGTGGTGGTCACACCTTGCCGCCCGCTCCCGAACGGGAGGGGGCGGCAGGGTGAACAAACGCCGGAGCGTGGATCAGAAGTCGGCCGGGGTGGTCGCCGGGGGAACTTCCTTGAGCTCGGCCTCGGCGGCCGTCTCGACGGGGGCCTCGGCGGCCGGGGCGGCCTGAGCCAGCAGCTCCTGCTCCCACTCGGCGAGCGGCTCGCCGGCGCCGGCCTCGGGCTTGGCATCGCCGGTGGCACGCGCGGCACGAGCCTGCACGCCCTCGGCGACGGCGGAAGCCACGACCTTGGTCAGCAGCGCGGCGGAACGGATCGCGTCGTCGTTACCCGGGATCGGGTAGTCGACCAGGTCGGGATCGCAGTTGGTGTCCAGGATCGCGATGACCGGGATGTTCAGCTTGCGAGCCTCGCCGACGGCGATGTGCTCCTTGTTGGTGTCGACGACCCAGATGGCCGACGGAACCTTGGCCATGTCCCGGATGCCGCCGAGGGTGCGCTCCAGCTTGGTCTTCTCACGCGTCAGCATGAGAATTTCCTTCTTGGTGCGTCCGTCGAAGCCACCGGTCTGCTCCATGGCCTCGAGCTCCTTGAGGCGCTGCAGACGCTTGTGCACGGTGGAGAAGTTGGTGAGCATGCCACCCAGCCAGCGCTGGTTGACGTAGGGCATCCCGACGCGAGTCGCCTCGGCCGCGATCGACTCCTGGGCCTGCTTCTTGGTGCCGACGAAGAGAACGGTGCCACCGTGGGCGACGGTCTCCTTGACGAACTCGTAGGCCTTGTCGATGTAGGTCAGCGTCTGCTGCAGGTCGATGATGTAGATGCCGTTGCGGTCGGTGAAGATGAACCGCTTCATCTTCGGGTTCCACCGACGAGTCTGGTGGCCGAAGTGCGCGCCGCTGTCGAGCAGCTGCTTCATTGTTACGACAGCCATGGCTCCCGTAATTCCTTTCGTTGCTGGTTCGCACAGGGATCGGCGACCCCTGCCCTGGCGCCCACGGCCGCCGGACCCTCCGAGATGATTCAGGGGACCAGCCGGCGACCCTTTGATCTGGGCGCGCGAAGTCGGTCTGCGTTCCGCAAACCGCTGGACCAGTTTACGGGGCCGCTGCGCGGAGATGAAATCGGGGTTCGGGGCGACGATCTTGGAATGACCGGGCGGCGCGGTTACGGGGCTGGTCAGGGCAGATGCAGGGCATAGGCCAGGGCCATCGCGAAGGCGGTCAGCACCACTCCGGTAATTGCGGTGGCGACGAAGGTGACGGCGCGGGTGCCGTCACCCCAATCGCCCTTCTTGTGCGAATGCAGCACCCGGCTGCGGCGGACGCAGACGACGGTGACCACCGCCAGCGCCCCGGTCGCCACGAAGCAGAGCACGCTGACCGGACGCCAATCCACGGTGAAGGCGGCGTGCACGAACAACACCAGATTGGCCATGGATCCGATGGCGGTGCGCCACCACGCCAGGGCGGTGCGCTCGGCGGCCAGACCGGCTTCCGGACTGGTCACGACAGCAGCAAGCCGATACTGGCCAGCACCGCGATGACGGCGATGCCGAACGCGAGAATGGGAACCATCACGGTGTGCGGCAGCTTGTCGCCACGCTCCATGGCCGCCTGCACATGCTTCCAACGACCATAGGCGCCGACCGCGACGATGGTGGCCAGCACGATGCACCCCATGGCGACCGCTGTGCGCGCGCCGTGATGCCGGAACGGCCGAACCAGTTCGTGCACCGCCACACCACCGGCGAGCAGCCCGAGAGCGGTGCGCATCCACGCCAGGAAGGTGCGCTCGTTGGCGAGGGTGAAGCGGTAATCAATCAGCGCCGCTTCGGTTTCCGCGATCGGCTCCACGGCCTTCGACTCCACGGTCTTCGGCCTCGCCGTGTTCGACCCAGCCGTGTTCGCCATGTTCGACCCGGCGATATTCGGCTCTTCGGTGTTCGGCTCTGCGGAGCCCATGAACTGTGCCCTCCTGCGCGAGATCGCTACCGGTCCGGACGTGCGCTGTTCACATGCGTGGGAGCTATCCACACTCGCCGACCACGGTATCCCGCGCAGGCTCCGACCGGCGCACGCTGTGTACATGCACACGCCCATGTCGAGGATGCTCACCTGGTTGGCCCCGGCGCTGCTGGGATCGCTACTCGTCGCAACGCCGCTCGGGGCCGCGCCGCTCGGGGCCGCGCCGGTCGGAGCCGCGCCGGTCGGAGCCGCGCCACTCGGAGCCGCGCCACTCGGAGCCGCGCCGGTTGGCGCTGCGGCGGGGCAGTTCGGCTGGCCGCTACGGCCACGGCCGACGGTGGTCCGGGCATTCGACGAACCGGAGCGGAATTGGCTGCCCGGACATCGCGGTGTGGATCTGGCGGGCAGCACTGGGCAGCAGGTACTCGCCGCCGGAGACGGAATCATCGTTTTCGCCGGGGCCGTGGCCGACAAGCCGGTGGTCTCGATCGACCACCCCGGCGGACTGCGTACCACCTACGAACCGGTGACAGCCTCGATCCCGGTGGGCCGGAGGATCTCTCGCGGCACCGCGATCGGCATCCTGGCAGCGGGCCACGCCGGTTGCCCGGTGGACGCGTGCCTCCATTGGGGCGCACGCCGCGACCGCGATTACCTCGACCCGCTCGGCCTGATTCGCCAAGCGCCGATCCGCCTGAAGCCGCTTTCTCCGAGCTAGCCCGGATCTCTGGTCGGGCGTCGGCCACCTCGTCGCCCCCTCTCGAGGTACGGGTAGCCCCGCTCGGGTACCGGCCACCCCGTCCTCATAGCGGGTGCGGAGCAAACCCGGACCCTGTGCCCGGCGGCGGCTTCCGTGTCCGGGACGACTCTCACACCGCCCGCCCCTATCCCGCTCGCAAGCATCGGACCAGGATGTGAATATGTCGCACGAGCCCGCCACTCCGCCGTTCACCTACCCCGACGTCGGCGCGACCGCAGGCGAATTCCCGCCCGGCTATCACCAGTTCCGGCTACGCCGCCGTATCGGCACGGGTCGCGTCCTGTTCGAGGAGGCGGGCGCACAGATCCTGGCATATCGAATGCAGAAGGGCACCGGCATCTTCCGGGGCGCGACCACCGCTACCGCCGAGAACGGCACCGACCTGACAGTCTTCCTCGGCGTGGGCTCGCTGGGCATCACCGCCCCGTGCCGCGTGGTCTACATCCTCGACGAGCCCAACCGCCGTGGTTTCGCCTACGGCACGCTGCCCGGCCACCCCGAAATCGGGGAGGAACTGTTCGCCGTCGAATACGACCCCACCGATGACTCGGTCTACGGCGTAGTCGCCGCCTTCTCCCGCCCCGGCACCTGGTACACCCGCCTGGGCGGCCCCGTAGTCCGGCTCATCCAGCACTGGTTCGCAAACCGCTACATCAACACCATCCGGCCGCAATGACCCTGCGGCACAGTGGGAGTCGTGGCTAGAGTCGCCGGCATGGTCATCGAGATCCGTACATACCGCCTGAAACGCGGCACTCGCGACGAGTTCATCGACGTCATGCGCAATCAGTCGGTTCCGCTGCTGAGGGAGTACGGCATCGATGTGATCGACTGCGGCGCTTCGCTTGTCGATGAGGACGGTCATGAGGAGGCGTACCTCATCCGTGCGTTCGCGTCCCGCGAGGAGCACCGGCGGCAGGAGGATGGGTTCTACGCCAGTGTGCAATGGCGGGAAGGGCCGCGGGAGGCGATCGTGTCCCGAATCGAGAGCTATCACACCATCGTCATCGAAGCTTCCGAGAACGCCGTCGCAGCCCTCCGACGCTAGCCGGAGGAATATCCGCGGCAGCACGCCGACGGAGTCTGCCCGATGGCGGCGTGCTCGGAGCCACCGTGCTCAGCCGCCGACGTGGGCTTCCAGGGCGGCGGCTTCGGCACGCAGGGCGGCGGCGCGGTCGTCGGCGCTGCTGCCGCGGCCGGCGTATTCGGCGGCGGCGGTGCGGCGTTCGGCGATTTCGGCGCGGACGATGGCCTCGATGTCCGCCTCGGTCAGGTCTCGGCGGGGCCGCTCGGCCGTACCGAGGCCAACCGGGCTCGCTTCGATCGCGCCCGCCTTCATGTCGGAGCCGTCCACCGCCTCGGCATTGTCGATGGCCGCCAGGGCGGATCGCAGGGCCGCGGTCGCGTTCTTGTCGCGGGACTTCATGGCGGTGGGCAGCGCGGCCCGCAGCCGGTCACGAAGTGGGGCGGCGCCATTGCTCGATTCGGCGGACATGCGCTCCAACGTACTAAACGCCTGCGGGGGCGGCCTTCTCGCGTTCGGCGAGGTCGGACTTCCATTGGCGGAAGCCCTCTTCGGTGCGGCCGCGGCGCCAGTAGCCGGAGATGGAGGAGGCCCATTCGGCGGGGATGCCGCGTTCCTTGCGGATGTAGGGGCGGATGCGATGCATGACGGCCTGGGCCTCGCCGTGGACGAAGACCTGGACTTGGCCTTCGCGCCACGGTTCGGCGAGGACGGCGTCGGCGAGCTTCTCGCCGGGCTCGGCGTCGCCGCGGTGGATCCAGGTCAGTTCGACGCCTTCCGGGCGCTGGAAGGTGAGTTCGTCTGTGGGGCCGGCGATTTCGACGAAGACGCGGCCTACGGCATCGAGCGGGAGGGCGCCGCAGGCGGCGGCGATGGCGGGCAGGGCGGATTCGTCGCCCGCGAGCAGGTGCCAGTCGGCGTCGGGGCGCGGCGAATACGCGCCGCCGGGGCCCATCACGTCGATGGTGTCGCCCGGTTCGGCGGCGGCCGCCCACGGTCCGGCCACACCCTCGTCGCCGTGGTACACGAAATCGATCGCGATCTCCTGCGCGGCCGGGTCGACCGAGCGCACGGTGTAGGTGCGCATGATCTCGCCGTCGGCGCCGGGGAAGACCAGCTTCACGTAGGCATCGGTGAACCCATTGGGTTGGAAGGCCGCGAAACCGGGGCCGCCCAGGTGGACGCGAATCAGATGATCGGTCAGCTGGATCGTGTTCTGAACCACGAGGGTCGTACGAGCGCGTGCCAAGAGGAACACCTCCATAATTAGGGTTACCTAAGTGAAGGTACCACAGCTTTTCCGATAGGTCGTCGATACGTTGTCGATATGACGTTGATCACGGGAGGCGAGCAATGAGCTCGGCCAGCGCCGCGGCGAGCCGCACCTGCCCCGGACCGGCGGGACCGCCCGGCTCGGTCATGTAGGTATCGCGGCGGATCTCCACCATCAGGGCGGCGACGCGGGGATCGGTGCCGTAGCGGTCCAGCGGGACATATGTACCCATGAACGGACTATTTATGCCCACAACACCGAACTCGGCGAAAATCTTTCCGGCGAGGGCCGTCAGCTCCGGTGGGGTGTGAAAGTCGTCCGTACCCAAGCAGATGGGTGGCCGGGGACCGTCGCCGTGCAGTTCGTAGGGCAGCCGCTCGGCCGGGTAGGAGTGCACGTCGATGATGACGGCCCGGCCCGTGGCGGCCAGCCGCGCGGCGACGAGGTCGGCCATGGCGCGGGCATAGGGGTGGAAATAGCGGTCCAGCAGCGGGGCCGGATCGAAGTCGCTGGGGCGCAATGCCGTTCGCTGCGTCGTCTGTGTGTAGACCGCGCCCATGCCGACCGTGAGCATCTCCTCGCGGTCGTCCGGGAAGCGTTCGGGGTCGACGACCAGGCGAGACAGGCGATTGACGAATTGCCAGGGGCGCCGGGCCGACCGGCTCGCGGCGGTCGCGGCGATCAGCGCGGTGTGCGCGTCGGTGATGTGGTCGAGTTCCCGTTCGACAGCGTCGTCGCCCAGCAGGATCCCGGCTCGAACCGCCGGCGGAATGTGGCGCGCGGAGTGCGGAACATGCAGGATCACCGGTGAATCGGGTGCACCGGGAATCAGCTCGACATTGTCCGGGACCTGCGGCGCGCCCTCAGGCGCGCGGATGTGCTTGGTCATGAACCTTCTTGAGGCGATCAATGGAGACGTGCGTGTACAGCTGCGTGGTGGCCATGCTGGCATGCCCGAGAATCTCCTGAACCACTCGCAGGTCCGCACCCCCTTCGAGCAGATGGGTCGCCGCGGAGTGCCGCAGCCCGTGCGGCCCCATATCGGGCGCCCCCGGAATGGCCGAAACAACCTCGTGCACAACGGTCCTCGCCTGCCGCGGATCGAGCCGCCGCCCCCGCCGCCCCAGCAACAGCGCCCGCCCCGACCGCTCGGTGGCGAACGACGCGCGCCCCGACCGCAGCCATGCGTCGAGAGCCTGATCCGCGGGCCCCCCGAACGGCACCGCCCGCTCCTTGTTCCCCTTCCCCAGCACCCGTACCAACCGCCGCTCCCGATCCACATCCTCGATATCGAGCCCGCACAACTCACTCACCCGAATCCCCGTCGCATACAACATCTCCACGATCAACCGATCCCGCAACGCCATCGGATCCTGCTGCGCCGCCCCCGATTCCGCCGCCTCCATGGCCGACCGAGCCTGCTCCCGCCCCAACACCGCCGGCAACACCCGATGCGCCCGAGGCGAAGCCAGCCGAGGCCCCGGATCCACCCGCAACCGCCCCGTATGCGTCAACCACCCCGTAAACGTCCGCGCCGCCGACGACCGCCGCGCCATGGTCGTCCGTGCCGCCCCACCCTCGGCCAGCCCCGCCAACCACGACCGCAACAAAGCCAAATCCACCTCCCCCACCCCCGAATCCGCCGACCGCCCCACCAAATGCACCAACAACGACCGCGCGTCCCCCACATAAGCCCGAACCGTATGCTCCGACCGATTCCGCCCCAACCTCAAATGCCGCCCGTACTCAACCAGCAACGCCTCCAGGTCCTCCGGCAACTCACCCATCCCCCCACGTTCACCGCCCCACCCCCACAAAGCAAGCCACCGCGCCGCATCGCAGCCCCCAGCTCAGCCACGGCCTCTGCCCCGCCTTCCCGGAGTCGTACACAATCGCGCCACCGCCACCGGCAGGCGAGCCCGCAGTCAGACCAAGCAGCCCGCACGACACGTGCAGTCGACCAGTCGCCCACGGGGATCGACCACTACAGGCAGCGCCCCAGCCACTCTCGAGCCTTCATCCTCCGAGGCAACCACGCGGCCACCGCTACTCGTGTGAGGTGAGCCGGACAGGTCTGGTCTCGCAACAAGGACACCGAACACGTCCGCCGGAAAGCTACGGGTCGCCAGATCGCAGCTCGCACGGGCGATCGCCTGTCGCCCCAACGCGGAGGCGGTCGCCCGTGCGGCTGCTTGTGCGGTTGGACCAGTGGTCAGCGGGTCATATCTGCCCTCCCTTCGGTTGGGTCATTCGGTACCAACCGTTTTCGTCGCAGCCGACCAGGCCGGCGAGTTCCAGCGACGAGAGGGCTGCCCGGGTGGCGGCGACCGTCAGTCCTGCGGTTTCCGATATGGAGCGAGGTAGGCGGGAGCCGGTGGGTGGGAGGGCGGCGTAGACGAGGGACTCGTCGAGGGTGAGGTTGTCCTCCGGGTTGGGCGGGACCGCGCCGGGGAGTGAGAGCCGCAGTGGTCCGGCCTCGTCGAGCACTTCCTCGGCGGTGGTGACCATGAGTGCTTCACCCTCCCGGATCATGCGATGACAGCCGACCGAGGACGCGGACGTGATGGGGCCGGGCACAGCCAGGGCCGGACGGCCCAGGCGGCGCGACCATTTCACGGTATTGCGGGCTCCGCTGCGGGCGCCCGCCTCCACCACGACGACGCCGTCGGCCAGTGCGGCGATCAGGCGATTGCGGGCCAGGAAGTGGTGCTTGCGGGCACTGGTGCCGGGCGGATATTCGGTGACGACCAGACCCGTGTCCGCGATCTCGGCCAAGAGGTGGTCGTGCTGGACCGGATAAGGGCGGTCGGGCCCGCACGCCAGCACGGCAACGGTCAGCCCGCCGACCGCCAGCGCGGCCCGGTGGGCCATGCCGTCGATACCGAAGGCCGCGCCGGAAACAATGGTCCAGCCACGGACGGCCAGTTCACCGGCGATATCACCGGTGGCATGGTTGCCATAGCCGGTACTGCACCGCGCCCCGACGACCGCGATCGCCCGCTCGGTGCATTCGACCAGCGAGCGCTGCCCCCGAACCCACAACACCAGAGGTGCGGCAGCGGCCTCGTCCCGCTCGGGATCGAGCTGCTTCAGCCCGAGCATCCGCCATGCCGGCCACTCCGCGTCATCGGGCGTCACAACTCTGCCCCCGAGCCGCGCGATATGTGCCAAATCCTGTTCGGCTCGCTCGATCCCGCGCCGCAACTCGGTCGGCCCCCGCAACGCCTCCGGCAGCGCGCACTCCCGCACCGCTCGCGCCGCCTCGACCACCCCGACCGACTCGATCAGAGCCGACAGCGCCGCACACGGCCCCTCCACCACACGCGACAGATACACCCACGCCAATCTGCGCTCGTCCGCATCGGATTCACTCATGCGACACCTCGCCGACTCGACTCGTCATGCTGGTGCCAGATCGGCCCGGCATGCCGACGCCGGCTCTGCTTGGCATGCTGGAGCCGACCGGCTCGGTCGCCGTCAGCGCCGGGCTGGATGCGCTCATGCGGCACCTCGCTGGCGAAAGTTCAACGCTTGCAGGACGTCCTGGGCGGTGGGCAGGTCGCCGCCGCGGAGGTCGCAGACGGTCCAGGCGACGCGGATGGCGCGGTCTGCGCCGCGGGCGGACATGCGGCCGTGTTTGAGGGCGTTCTCCACCGGGGCGAGGGCCTCGCGGGGGAGCCGGAAGCGTTGGCGCAGAACGTGGCCGGGGACTTCGGCGTTGGTGGACATGTTCAGGGAGGACCAGCGTTCGGCTGCCGCCGCGCGGGCGGCGGTTACGCGGGCTCGGACCGCTTCGCTGCTTTCGACTTCCTCGCCGCTGAAGGCGCCGGCTGCCTGGGCGTGCATTTGGACGGCCAGGTCTATGCGGTCCATGAGGGGGCCGGACAGTTTGCCGAGGTAGCGGCGGCGAGCCAAAGGCGCACAGATGCAATCGATATCGCGGGCGGGGGCGCAGGGGCAGGGATTCGCGGCGAGGACGAGCTGGAAGCGCGCCGGGTAGCGGGCGACGCCGTCGCGGCGTGCGATGCGGACCTCGCCCTCTTCGAGCGGAGTGCGCAGGGCTTCCAGGACTTTCGTGGAGATCTCGGCGCACTCGTCGAGAAACAGGACGCCACGGTGGGCGCAGCTCACCGCGCCGGGCCGGGCCGATCCGGAGCCGCCGCCGATCATCGATGCCACCGAGGACGAGTGGTGGGGCGCGACGAACGGCGGAGAGGTGATCAGGGGATGGTCGTCCGACAATGTGCCCGCTACGGAGTGAATAGCGGTCACCTCCAGCGAGTCTCGTTCCCGCAGGGGCGGCAGGAGGCTCGGAAGGCGTTGCGCCAGCATTGTTTTGCCTATGCCGGGTGGGCCGGTGAGGAGGAGATGGTGGCCGCCCGCCGCAGCGACCTCGAGGGCCCAGCGGGCCTCGTCCTGGCCGACGACCTCGCTGAGATCGCCCGCCGTGCGGACCGGGGTCACCTCCATCGGCTCGGGGAGGGCGAGTTCTGCCCCGCCGCGCAGCCAATCCACCAGGTCGGTGAGCGTCGAGGCGCCGAGGACGCGGATGCCGTCCACGAGGCCGGCTTCGGCCAGGGCCGCTGTGGGCACGATCACCGTCTTGCGGCCCGCATTGCGGGCGGCGATCACGGCGGGCAGGATGCCGCGGACGCGGCGGACTCGGCCGTCCAGGGCGAGTTCACCGAGCAGGACGGCATCGCCGAGCCGATAGGACGGAATCGAGCCTGCGGCGTCCAGCACGGCTGCCGCCAAGGCCAGGTCGTAGGCGCTGCCCACCTTGGGCAGGGTGGCGGGAGACAGAGCCAGGATCACGCGGCCGTCCGGCCACTTCTCCCCCGTGTTCGTGACCGCGGCCCGCACCCGGTCCCGGGATTCCTGCAGGACGCTGTCCGGCCGCCCGACCAGGTGCACCGAGGGCAGTCCTTGCCCGATGTCGGCCTCGATCTCGACCAATTGCCCGTCAACCCCGGTGACGGCCACGGAGAACGCTTTTCCGAGGGGCATCAGAACACCGCCTGGAGGTACTCGATCGCCGGGTCCTGACCGGGGCGCAGCAGCACCGAGACCACGTCGAACCGGATGCGGAGCCACGGCCCGTCCTGTTCGTGCAGCCACAGCAGCGCCAGGCGCCTGATTCGCTGCTGTTTATCGAAGGTGACGGCCGCGGCGGGCGGGCCGAAGCCGAGGCCGCTGCGGGTCTTCACCTCGATGAAGCAGGTGACGCCCCGGTCCCGGGCTATCAGGTCCAGCTCGCCGTAGCGGCATCGCCAGTTGCGGGCAACGATCTCCATGCCGGCCGCGCGCAGGTACTGCGCCGCCAGCTCCTCCCCGTGCGCGCCGAGCGCGAGATTGCTTGCCATGGATGCCAGCATGGCCGGGCCCGTAGGGGGACCCGGCCATGCCGACCTGGGAAAACAGAATTCCTGTGGATAACGAGGGGTTGTGGATTACTCCGGAAGCCGCAGGTCGGGCTTCTCCAACTCCTCGATATTCACGTCCTTGAACGTGATGACGCGAACATGCTTCACGAAGCGTGCGGGCCGGTACATGTCCCATACCCATGCATCCGACATGCGCACTTCGAAGTACACCTCGCCGTCGGCGTTCTGCGGACGCAGTTCGACAGAATTGGCGAGGTAGAAGCGGCGCTCGGTCTCCACCACGTACGAGAACTGACCGACGATGTCCTTGTACTCGCGGTACAGCGAGAGTTCCATCTCGGTTTCGTACTTCTCGAGGTCCTCGGCGCTCATCGGGTGGAACGTCCTCCTTATCGCCACACTGGTGGTAGAGCCATCATCCCGCATACGCGGTATCGGTAGCCACTCGGCCGGTCTCCCGCACGTTTCGCCAGGACCGCCGGTGCTCGCTGGTGACGCCCAAACGCTGCATCGCCTCGGTGTGTTCCGGTGTGTTGTAACCCTTGTGGGCGGCGAAGCCGTAGCCCGGGAACTGCTGGTCCATCGCCACCATCATGCGGTCCCGGGTCACCTTGGCCAGGACGCTGGCCGCGGCGATACACGCCGCGGACGCATCCCCGCCGATCACCGGCAGTGACGGCACCGGAATGCCGGGCACCCGGAAGCCATCGGTCAGAACGTACCCGGGCACCGGGTCCAAGCCGGCCACCGCACGCCGCATGCCCTCGATATTGGCCACGTGGATGCCGATGGAGTCGATCTCCCAGGCCGGGATGACCACCACCTCCCACGCCAGGGCGAGGCGCTGGATGATCGGGAACAGCTCCTCGCGCACGTTCTCGGTGAGCTTCTTGGAGTCGTCGAGCCCGGCCAGCGCCGCGTGCGCCTTGGGTGCGAGCAAACAGGACGCAACAACCAGCGGTCCGGCCGACGCGCCGCGCCCGGCCTCGTCGACGCCCGCGACGGGACCCAGCCCGCTGCGGATCAGCGCGGCCTCGAGGGTGCGTAGCCCGCCCGCGGGGCGCATGACCACGCGCGGGGGCCAGTCGCCGCGTTCGATCCGCTGAATCTTCTTGCCGCCCGGCCGCTTCCGGGCCGCACCGTTCGCCATCTTCCCCACCGGTCGATTATCTCGCTAGTAGTTCAGTTCGTCTGCGGGTCCTCGGAGCGGACCAGCCCGATCCGGCCGATCGGCCAGATCTTCCAAATGGCTTTACCACGCACGTCCGACACCGGCACGGTGCCCTGCAGCTCATCGCCCATGTGCCAGCGGGAATCGGCCGATTCGCGGCGGTTGTCGCCCATCACCCACAGGTTGCCCTCCGGCACGGTCACCGGGCCGAAGGCGCGGCCGCCCGCATTGAACGGGATATCCGGATGCGCCGGATCGAAGGGGTTGTTGCGCTTGGGATCGACGTAGGGCTCATCGAGGGCCTTCCATTCGGCGCCCGGCTTGTCCTCGCGCACCATGACCCGGCCTTCCGCGTCACAGCATTTGACCTGCTGCCCGCCGACCGCGATCACGCGCTTCACCAGGTCGTTCTCATCCGGCGGCACCAGGCCGAAGAAGGACAGGAAGTTCTGCACGCCGCGGACGGCGGCATTCGAGGAGCGGATCGAGCGGTAGGTCTTGTTCCAGTCGTCGGTCGGCCCGACGAACACCACCACGTCGCCCGGCTTGGGATCGCCGAAGTAGTAGCTCAGCTTCTGGACGTAGATGCGGTCGCCGGTGCAGCCCGCGCACCCGTGCAGGGTGGGTTCCATGGACTGCGACGGGATCACGTAGGGCCGGCCGATGAACGTCACGACCAGCGCGGTGATGACCGCCGCGATGCCGATCAGCATCGGCAGTTCCTGCCAGAACGGACGCTGCTTCTTCTTGGGCTTGGCCTGCTCGGCCCGGCCGTCGTCATCCGACCCGGACACCGCTACCGACTCGCTCTCGTCTGCCACCGGAACAGAGTAGCCCGGCACCGCGGGAATCCATGCGGTGCCGGGCTACTCGGCGTTCGGGCGGAAAAGCTACTTCAGCGCTTTTCCTTGATCTTGGCGGCCTTGCCGCGCAGATCGCGCAGGTAGTACAGCTTGGCCCGGCGGACGTCACCGCGGGTCACGACCTCGATCTTGTCGAGGTTGGGGCTGTGCACCGGGAAGGTGCGCTCCACGCCGACACCGAAGGAGACCTTGCGAACGGTGAAGGTCTCGCGGATGCCACCGTTCTGGCGGCGGATCACGACGCCCTTGAAGACCTGGATGCGCTCCTTGTTGCCTTCGATAACCTTCACGTGCACGTTGACCGTGTCACCCGGGCGGAAGTCCGGGATGTCGCTGCGCAGCGACGATGCGTCGACGAAGTCGAGGGTGTTCATTTCCGTCCTTTTGGAGTTTCGCGCGAACAGAGGAACCTGGCGGCAGCGACATGGCGCTCGACCGGTTCGTGCTCCGGATAATTGGGCGGTGCCCGCGAGCAGCAGCGATCACGAGGAGCACTGGCTCGAGGCAACCTGAGCATTGTGCCAGATGGCGGGGCTCGACGGTTAATCGGCCCCCGTTGACGCGCTGGGAGCGGTGGACGACGCGCTCGGCGCGGTGGTCCGCTGCTCCTCCGGCTCCGACGATACGTCCGCGACCTTACGGCTACCTATGAAGTGCAGCGACGGCGGCGGCGCGGGCGGGGCCGGGACCACGGTCCGCACCAGCTCCTCCTCCGCCGCGCGGCGCACGTGCGCGACATCCGGGCTGCCCGCCAGCAGATCCTGCACGAAGATCTTGGCGCGGATCATCGGCCGCCGATACCGGCGTTCCCGCACGATGGCCCGCCGCATCAGCCGCAATCGGGACGAATACCGCCAGCGCGCCCAGGGCGCGCCCGGCCGGCTCAGGCGCAGCGCACCCACGACGAGCAGCGGCGGGAAGAACATTCCGAACAGACCGGTCCAGATCTTTCCCTTGGCAATGACGATCGCGGCCAGCATGAGGTTCACCACGGCGAACGCGGCGATGATGAGGCGCTCCCACACGCCCGGCTCGGTCCGCAGTTCATTGATGTCGAGCAACCAGAGCGGATGAAAACCCAGCAGCAGCAACCCCGTGACCGCGATGGCCACGAAGACCGCGTCCACCGAGGTGCGGCCCTGCTCCTCCCAATACACGTC
Organism: Nocardia sp. NPDC127526; assembly: GCF_042672265.1. Taxonomy (NCBI): domain Bacteria; kingdom Bacillati; phylum Actinomycetota; class Actinomycetes; order Mycobacteriales; family Nocardiaceae; genus Nocardia; species Nocardia sp. NPDC127526. The sequence continues at coordinate 133,294 of NZ_JBHXVO010000014.1, forward strand.
GCGCAGGTAGTAGATGAGCGCGAATTCGTCGAGCACCAGCGCGGCCCCCACCCCGAAGAGCCCCGCGAGCAGACTGATCACCCCCATGCTGCTCTGCCACAGCGTGACCAGCCCGACCCCGGAACTGAGCACCAGGATCACCCCGAAAACCATGTGGTGAATGTGCACATCCCCGGCCCGCACATTCCCCGGCCACCACCGCACCTGTTTCCGGATGAGCCGCACGCTGATTCGGATCAGCAGAAATCCGATAATGAATCCCAGCAGCAAACATGCCAGCGGCAGTCGCCCGTCGCCGACAATGACCTCATTCCACCACCGCTGAAAACCCGCCATACCCTCTCGTCTCCACGATCGGCCCACGGTCACCTGCGTGTCCGCCCCGCAGCCTAGCCATGCCGCCCGCCATTGTGCTCCGAGCCGCCGACGGAGGGATGAACCCCGGGCGACGCGGTGGCCGCCGACCCCGGACCGACGGGCGTGCCGACCACTGCCATCGCGGTCCACGACCGAGCTACGCCCGCCGGAGTGTCGGACACGCGCTCCGGGCTGCCCCAGCGCCCGGATACACGGAACGCCCCGGAATCGCTTGATTCCGGGGCGTTCTCGTCAGTGCGTCAGCCGGTGGGCTACTTGCCGAATCCCGCGCGGCGGAGGGCGTCGGCCATCGCGCCGCTGGGGGCGGGCTGGTTGCGGCGGTCCTGCTGACGGCCGCCTTGACCGCCCTGGCGTCCGCCCTGACCGCCCTGGCCGCCTTGACGACCACCACCCTGACCGCCCTGGCGGTTGTTCGCGCCCTGGCCGCCCTGACGGGGGCGGCCGTCGTTGCCGCGCTGGCCCTGGCCGCCGCGCGGACGGCCTTCGCCGCGTTCGGGTTTGGCGGCGCCGGGCTCGTCGTCCAGGCGCAGGGACAGGCCGATGCGCTGGCGCTGGACGTCGACCTCGAGGACCTTGACCTTGACCACGTCACCGGATTTCACGACCTCGCGCGGATCCTTGACGAAGTTGTGCGACATGGCCGAGACGTGGACCAGGCCGTCCTGGTGGACGCCGACATCGACGAAGGCGCCGAAGGCGGCGACATTGGTGACGACGCCTTCGAGGACCATGCCGGGCTGCAGGTCCGCGACCTTCTCGATGCCCGCGGCGAATTCGGCGGTCTTGAATTCGGGGCGCGGGTCGCGGCCGGGCTTCTCCAGCTCGGCGATGATGTCGGTGACGGTCGGCACGCCGAAGCGCTCATCGGTGAAGTCGGCCGGGCGCAGCGCGCGCAGGACCGTGGTGTTGCCGATGATCTCCTTCACGCCGCGGCCGCTGGCATCGAGGATGCGCCGCACGACCGGGTAGGCCTCGGGGTGCACCGACGAGCTGTCGAGCGGATCGTCGCCCTCGGGAATGCGGAGGAAGCCCGCGCACTGCTCGAACGCCTTGGGGCCCAGGCGCGGCACGTCCATGAGCGCGGTGCGGCTGCGGAACGGGCCATGGGCATCGCGGTGGGCGACAATGCTTTCCGCGACCGAGCCGGTAATGCCCGACACCCGCGACAGCAGCGGCACCGAGGCCGTGTTGACGTCCACGCCGACCGCGTTCACCGCGTCCTCGACGACCGCGCCCAGCGAGCGGGCCAGCAGGGTCTCGGACACGTCGTGCTGGTACTGGCCGACGCCGATGGACTTCGGATCGATCTTCACCAGTTCCGCCAGCGGATCCTGCAGGCGCCGGGCGATGGACACCGCGCCGCGCAGCGAGACGTCCATATCCGGCAGTTCCTGGGTGGCGTAGGCCGAGGCCGAGTACACCGAGGCGCCCGCCTCCGAGACCACGATCTTGGTGGGCTTGTTCTCCGGAATGCGGGAGATGAGTTCGGCTGCCAGCGCGTCGGTTTCGCGCGAGGCGGTGCCATTGCCGATGGCGATGAGCTCGACATTGAACCGCGCCACCAGCGCGCCCAGCACGGCGAGGGACTTCTCGGTCTGGCCCTGCGGCTTGTGCGGGTAGATGACCTCGGTGGCGACGACCTTGCCGGTGGCGTCGACCACGGCCACCTTCACGCCGGTGCGGTAGCCCGGGTCCAGGCCCATGGTGGTGCGGGTGCCGGCGGGCGCGGCCAGCAGCAGATCACGCAGATTGGCGGCGAACACGTCGACGGCATCGCGTTCGGCGGACTGCCGCAGCCGCATGCGGATGTCGATGCCCAGGCTCACCTGGAGCTTGGTGCGCCAGGCCCAGCGCACGGTGTCGAGCAGCCAGGTGTCGGCGGCGCGGCCCTGCGCGGCAATGCCGAACTTGTGCGCGATGCGGCCCTCGAAGATGGTCCGCTCGCCCTCTTCCGGCTCCTCGGCATCGGGTTCGAGGTGCAGGGTGAGCACCTCTTCCTTCTCGCCGCGCAGCAGCGCCAGGATGCGATGCGAGGGCAGCTTGTCGAAGGGCTCGTTGAAGTCGAAGTAGTCGGCGAACTTGGCGCCCGCCTCTTCCTTGCCGGCGCGCACGGTCGAGGTGATCTGGCCGCGGCTCCACATGAGCTCGCGCAGTTCACCGACCAGGTCGGCGTCCTCGGCGAAGCGTTCGACCAGGATGGCGCGGGCGCCGTCGAGCTGCTCGGCGGTGTACTGGGCCGGATCGGTGGTGGGGTCGCCGAGCAGCGCGTCGGCGACCGGCTCGTGCCCGGCCTCGCGGGCGATCTGCGCCTTGGTGCGCCGCTTGGGCTTGTAGGGCAGGTAGATGTCTTCCAGGCGGGCCTTGGTGTCGGCGAGCATGATCTGCGCGTGCAGCGCCTCGTCCAATTTGCCCTGGCCGCGAATGGATTCGATGATCGACGTCCGCCGCTCGTCGAGTTCGCGCAGGTAGTGCAGCCGCTCGTCGAGCTGCCGCAGTTGCGCGTCGTCCAGGCCGCCGGTGACCTCCTTGCGGTAGCGGGCGACGAAGGGCACGGTCGATCCCGCGTCGAGTAGTTCGACGGCGGCACGCACCTGCTCTTCGCGCACCCCCAGTTCGTCGGCGATACGCCGGCCGACGCTGGCTAGGCGGACGGTCCCCGTGCTCGGGGGATTCTCAGTGCTGACGGTTTCGGAGGCAGTCGTCACGCCCGCAGACACTACCGGCGCGGTCCGGCGACACGACAGGGTGGCGCACTCAGGCGGGCAACATGTGTTGCGGGCAATAGGTGAGGATGTCGATTTCGGTGACGGTCATGCCATTGAGGGCGACATTGGTTTCCGGGTGCATGCGATCGAAGGCGATGCGGAATGCTTTGCGGCCCTGGCCATAACGGTCGATCTCGGCGCACGTCTTGTGACCGGCCATGGCGGAGATGGCCTTGAAGTTGTCGGATTGGTGCTGATGCTTCAACAGCAGGAAGCGAAGTTCTTCCTGTGGCGTGAAGGCGTGCGCGACGGCAGCACCAAAACCGATGAAAACGACACTTGCGGCGAAAACGACAACTGTACGAAGCACTTCCATACCTGCCTTTCGTCGTCCGAATCGAGGTCGAGCAGGAAGACAATAGCCTCAGTCGGGCGGCAGCAGATCGGGGCGTCGCTCCCGGGTGCGTTCCAGGGACTGCTCGCGCCGCCACGCGTCGATCTTGGCGTGATTGCCGGAGAGCAGAATCTCGGGCACGTCGAGCCCGCGCCAGGACACCGGGCGGGTGTAGGAGGGCCCTTCCAGCAGGCCGTCGGAGAACGAATCCTGTTCGTGCGATTGCTGATTGCCGAGCACGCCCGGGATGAGCCGCACGAACGCCTCGGTCATGACCAGCACCGCGGCCTCGCCGCCGATCAGCACGTAATCGCCGATGCTGACCTCTTCGACGCGCACGCGCTTGGCGGCGTCGTCGAAGACCCGCTGATCGATGCCCTCGTAGCGGCCGCAGGCGAACACGATGTGCTCTTCCGCCGACCAGCGCTCGGCGGTGGCCTGGGTGAACGGGACGCCCGCCGGCGTCGGCACCACGAGCAGCGCGTCGTCCGGGCACACCTCGTCCAGGGCGTCGCCCCATACGGTCGGCTTCATGACCATGCCGGGCCCGCCGCCGTACGGCGAGTCGTCCACGGCCTTGTGCACGTCGTGGGTCCAGCGGCGCAGATCGTGCACCTCGACCTCGAGCAGGCCCTTGTCGATCGCCTTGCCCAGCAAGGCGGTTCGCAGCGGCTCGAGGTATTCGGGAAAGATCGTGACTACGTCGATGCGCATCGCGCTCACTCCGGATCCAGCAGACCTTCGGGCGGATCGATGACGATCAGCCGCTCGGCGATCGACACGGTCGGCACCATCGCGGTCACGAACGGCACCAGGATCTCTCGCCCCGCCGGCGGGAACGCCTCGGACGCCTTGATCGAAAGCAGTTCTCCCGCAGCCGAATGCAGCACCTCCTCGACGGCGCCGACAACGGTCCCGTCCCCGAGTTGCACGGTGAGTCCCTCGAGTTCGTGATCGTAGAACTCGTCCGGATTCTCCGACGGCGGCAGATCCGTGCTGTCGACGACGAAGAGCATGCCGCGCAACGCATCCGCCACATCACGATCGTCCACACCGTCCAGACGCAGCAGGAGCCGGCCCGAGTGCTCCCGGGCCGACTCCACTACGTACTGCTGCGTCTGCTTCGACCGCGGCAGCTTGCCCGTGAGGGTGCTGCCGGGCGCGAAACGCAGTTCCGGCTCGTCGGTGCGGACTTCTACGACGAGTTCGCCGCGCACACCGTGCGATTTGGCGACCCGCCCGACGACCAGTTCCATCTACTGATCCGTGTCGACCACGTCGACGCGAATGCCCTTACCGCCGATCCCGGCGACGAGGGTGCGCAGCGCGGTGGCCGTACGACCACCGCGACCGATCACCTTGCCCAGATCGTCCGGGTGCACGTGCACCTCGACGGTCCGGCCACGACGGCTGGTGATCAGCTCGACGTGCACATCGTCGGGATTGGCGACGATGCCGCGCACCAGGTGCTCGACGGCATCGGCGACCACGGCACTCATTACTCGGCGGCTTCGGTCTCGGCCGGGGCCTCGGCCTCGGCGGCCTCGTCCTTCTTGGCAGCCTTCTTCTTGGGGGTGACGGCCTCGGCGACCGGCTCGTTGTCGGCGGCGGCCAGCGCGGCGTTGAACAGGTCCAGCTTGGACGGCTTCGGCGCGGCGACCTTCAGGGTGCCCTCGGCGCCCGGCAGGCCCTTGAACTTCTGCCAGTCGCCGGTGATCTCCAGCAGGCGCTTCACGGGCTCGGTCGGCTGCGCGCCGACACCCAGCCAGTACTGGGCGCGCTCGGAGTCGATCTGGATGAGCGAGGGCTCCTGCTTCGGCTGGTAGATGCCGATGGACTCGATGGCGCGACCGTCACGACGGGTACGGGCGTCGGCGATGACGACGCGGTACTGCGGGTTGCGGATCTTGCCCATGCGGGTCAGCTTGATACGAACAGCCATTGCTGCTCCCTTTCAGGTGGTGGCGAACCCCGAGGGGCTCACCGAGTGGTCACGGCCGCAATTCAGCAACCCACACGCGGTGGGTCCGGTTTTGCGTTGAGTGTTGTGACCGCCGCGCGGTACGTAACCGGAGACGGGCTGACACTGTCCTCGAACGAGAACGGTGGTCCATTCTGCCAGACCGCGCCGAACACTGGAAATCGGCCCTGATCGCAGCACTCAGCGGCAGCTGATCAGGGCATCGATGGGTCAGCGCAGCTCAGACGTATCGATGATGATCTGCACCGGCGCGGGTGGGGTGACTGTTTCACCCGCCGACACACAGACCTCCTGCCGATAGGCGGTCCCGCCGAGCCGATAGCCGCAAAACTTGGCGGGCTTGTTCTTCGGCAGCTCGACTATCCACAGGTATGGAACGCGCGCGGCGGCGTAGCCCGCCATCTTCGTATCGCGTTCCTCGCGCTTGTTACCCGGTGACCACACCTCGACGGCCAACACCAGGTCCTCGGGTTCGAAGCTCGTCCGGTCGACATCAACGGAAACAACCGCTACATCGGGAATAACACCGGTCCGGAAAGCCGTGCTGATTTTCACTGCCACCCCCGGCAAGACGTGCAGATCTGACCGACCCGCGGCCTTCACGGCCTCCCGAAGAGCGACGAACAGCTCGCCAGCCGCAAACTGATGCGACCCCGTAGGCGCAGGTGTCATGTAGAGGTACCCCAGGATGAGCTCGAGACGAGATCCATCGGACGGCTGCTCTTCGGCTAGCCAGTCTTCCACGGTCGTGGGTCCCAAGGGGTGGATCATCGAAACCTCGGCGGTCATCGTCACGGCCCTCTCGTCGCCTCCGGCTCCTGATCAGGAAGATTGCCACGCTGCAACGACACGTCAGCACAGCCAGTGTAAGCAGCCGATCGCTTGATTTGGTACGGCCGGCACCGAATCACGCGCTTCAAGCTCGGCGGTGACTGGCAACCGGGATCAGAGCAGATGTCGGGGCGGCCCGGCGACGCGTCCGTGGCGCGGCAGAACCACAGTCGTCACGATGCGAGATGCGGTACTGCGCCTTGCCGTCGGTGCACAGGTATTTGGTGGGCAGCGCACCGGCGAAGGACGTTACGTCGCAATCGCCACCGGCGCATCGGATGGATTCTTCACGAGGAACGGCATAGCCGAAAGATGGACGCGCCCGCGCTCGAGACGCCCGCGACGAACGCGAACGCCACCCACCACCGCCGGATGAACGACCGTCGCGGCGGCTGCGGCGGAAGGTGGGCCGGGTCGTACCCGGGCGTGACCGGATACGCCGCCTCGGGCGCGGCCCCGGGAGGCGTATCGAAGTGATCGGTCGACTGGTCGTGCAAGATCCATCCCCACCCGTGAAGTACCACGCTCCGCAACCGTCCGGTCGCGGAGAAGGTGATCTTATGCGCGCCAACCGAAAGCCAAGGGGCAGTGACCGATTCGATAACCGATTCCGCTCAGCGGGTCCGATAGCGCAGCAGCACTACGCCGGAGCGGAACTGCTTGCTCTCCACCAGCTTCAGCGGCGGCACCTTCGCGCCCTCCTCGAACAGCCGGGCGCCCTGGCCGATCACCACCGGGTAGACGAACAGGCGGAATTCGTCGATCAGGTCGGCCGCGATGAGGTCGTGTACCAGGTGGATGCTGCCGGTGCTGACGATGTCCTTGCCCGGCTGCTCCTTGAGCGCGCGCAACTCGTCCAGGTTTCGCAGCACGACCGAGTTCGCCCATTGGGGGTCGGTCATGGTTCGCGACACCACGTATTTCCGCAGTTGGTTCAGGGAGTCGGTGATACCGGTCCGGTCATTGGTCTGCAGCGGCCAGTAGCCCCGCATGTCCTCGAAGGTGGCCCGGCCGAACAGCACGGCATCGCAGCGTTCCGTGTGTGCGTGCAACTCGTCCAGAATGTCGGACTGGTCGACACTTTCGTCGTCGCCCACGGTGAACCATCCGGCGGTGGCGTCGATTACCCCGTCGAGGGTGATGTTCTCGGTGATAACAAGATCTCGCATGGTTGGCCTCCCGAATCGGCGAATGTCTCCTCGAGTTGGGACTGCCCCGCACGCAGGAATTCATCGGCGTCGATTCGGCGAATGGCGAGAACGCCTCGCCCGCACCGCCCGATAACTCGGTATGCAAGCACCCCAGGACGATCGTGACCGCCGTGACGACAGGCCGGATGTCGTCGACAAGACCGAGGCGGCGCTCATTGCCGGAACCGTGGCGGCCGAGGCTCCCGGCGTCGCCGAGCTACTGTTCGTCGCCGCTCGGGCCACGCTGCGCGGACTCGCGAATCTGCTGGGCTGATCGGCAGCGGCCGAAGGCGGGGAACCGGGTCAGCGGTGACCGGTGACCGGGTCGGGACGGTTGTGGACGCGACCGCGGAGGACCACCCAGGAGGGGTTGGCCAGGACTTCCGGATGGGTGCGGGGGTCTTGGTGGTAGACAACGAAATCGGCGGGGGCGCCCGGTTCGATATTGGGGCGGTTCAGCCAGGTGCGGGCGTTCCAGGAGGATGCGCCGAGGGCATCGTGGCGGGAGAGGCCGGCTGCCATGAGGGCGGTGATCTCGTCGGCTATGCGACCGTGGCGGATGGAGCCGCCGGCGTCGGTGCCGGTGTAGATGGGAATGCCGGCGTCGTGCGCTTTGGCGACGGTCTCGCGGGAGCGGCGGTGCAGGTCGCGCATGTGGGCGGCGTAGATGGGGAATTTGCCTGCGCTGTCGGCTATTCCGGGGAAGGTGTCGATATTGATCAAGGTCGGGACCAGGGCGGTGCCGCGAGCGGCCATCATCTCGATGGTGTCGTCGGTGAGGCCGGTGCCGTGCTCGATGCAGTCGATACCGGCGTCGAGCAGGCCGTAGAGGGCGTCCTCGCCGAAGACGTGGGCCGTCACGCGTGCGCCTTCGCGATGGGCGGCGTCGATGGCTTCCTTCAGGATGGCGTCCGACCACAGCGGGCGCAGATCACCGGCCGAGCGGTCGATCCAGTCGCCGACGATCTTCACCCAGCCGTCGCCCAGGCGAGCCTGTTCGGCAATGATCTCCGGCAGGTCGCGTTCGTCGTCGAGTTCGATGCCGAGTTCGCGAATGTAGCGTTTGGGGCGGGCGATATGACGTCCGGCGCGGATGATCTCGGGAAGGTCGTCGCGGGTTTCGAGGAAGCGGGTGTCGATGGGTGAGCCCGCGTCACGCAGCAGCAGGGCTCCCGCGTCGCGTTCGGTTTCGGCCTGGGCGATCGCGCCCTCGTGGTCCTCGTGCCCGCCGCCGTAGCGGATGCCGACGTGACAGTGGGCGTCGACCAGTCCGGGCACGATCCACCCTGTGCCGCACAGGGTTTCGACTCCGGGCACGGGCTCGAAGGAGATCCGGCCCCGATGCACCCACAGATCGCGCACGTCCTCGTCCGGCAGAACCACACCCCGCAGATGCATACCCGACCTCCTGGCCTCGGACCGCTTCCCATCCTAGATCGGCCGCGTCCGCCGCATATCGCGGCCGGGGCCCGCGGCGACATGCGTACGCGGGTGTACACAGACCGTCGGTCGGGCTCGATAACGTGAACGCCCGTGGCGGAACCTGGGGCGGTGCGCACGCGCGCCTACGAAACGATCAAGCAGCGCATCGTCGGCGTCGAACTGCTCCCCGGCCAGCGGCTCGTGGAACGGGACCCAGATGCGCCCCCCTCGAAGCCCGCACCGAGTGGCTGTTCCGCCTCACCGCCGACCGCGATCCCGGCGAGCAGCTCACCGAGCACGAGGCCCTCTTCGCCCATATCGCCGCCGGTGACCGCAATGCCGCCGCGGCCTGCGCCTTCGCCCACGTGGCCGCCGGTCGCGCCCCCAGCCTGGCCCTCGCCGCCTCCTGGTCCACCCCCGACGTCGATCCCGAGCTCATTGCCCGCCGGCGTCGCCGCACCAAATCCGAAACATCACCGACCGGGTAGCCATGGCGGCATCGTGCGAGTAGCCCCCGCCACCAGTTCCCGGTGATCAACCGTCCAGGTCAAGCCCGGCGCGTCAGGGCGCGAGGACGGTGATGTCGGTGCGCTCGCGGCAGACTTCGCGGATCGACGCGAGACCCGCCGCGATGACCGGGTGCGCGGCGGCGCCGCGGCGAACCACGGTGAGATGACGGCGGATCGGGACCGAATCGCCGTGCAGGGGCACGCGCACCACCCCGAATTCCGGTGGGATGAATGCCAAACGAGAGACCAGGCTGACGCCGAAACCACGGCCGACCATGGCGGCCACTCCGATGAAGTCGACCGCGCGGCCGGTGATGCGCGGGCTGAATCCTGCTGCGGCGCAGGCGGCGGTCACCACCTGATGGTGCGTGATCCGCTCCGGCCCGCTGATCCACGCGTCCGCGGCGGCCTCGCTGAGCGCCACGCTCGCCCGACCGGCGAGCCGATGATCGGCGGGCACCAGCAGATCCTGCGGTTCGTCGAGCAGCGGATGCTGTTCGAAGCGTTGATCATCCGGCGGCGGGCTGCCCGGCGCGGGCAGCACCACGCCGATATCGCTGTCGCCCGCGAGCAGCAGGTCGAAGCAGTGCCGGCTCTCGTCCTCGACCAACTCCACGGCGAGCCTGGAATGCGCGTCGCGCAGCCGCGCGGCCGCGGTGACCACCAGGGCCGCCAGCGCCGTCGGCATCGCGCTGATCCGCAGCACCCCCGCCATGCCCGCCCGATGCGCCGCCAGTTCCGCGCGCGCCCTTTCCGATTCGGCGGCCATCGCATCCGCGTGCTTCAGCAGCGCATGCGCCGCGGCGGTCAGCCGCACCCGCCGCCCCACCTGCTCGAGCAGCTCCACCTCCAATTCCCGTGCCAGCCCGCGCAACTGCTGCGACACGGTGGAGGGCGTGAGATGCAGCGCGGCCGCGGTCGCGGTGACCGTCCCCCGCTCGGCCAGCACCCGCAAGGTCTGCAATCGCGGATCGATCATGTGGTGATTCCAAACGATTCGCTGTGAAAATATTCGATAGACCGATGCTACGCCGCCGCGAAAAACTGGACATATGGCAGCGAGAACCGGACATTGCGAATATTGCGGATGGCCCAGCGACCAACCCTTCGAAACGCTGTCGCGCCATCGCACCTCGGAAGGCGTGGTGACCTACACCCGCTGCGCGTGCGGTTCGGTCCGAATGCGGCTCGGCCCCACCGGTTCCGGAGCTCCCCGGCCGATGTACAACGGTTGACGCCGCACCGCGCTGATACGCGCTCGGCCCCGGCGGGTATCCGCCGGGGCCGAGCGCGTGGTTCGGGTTACTTCTTCGGGAACTTGAACTTGCTGAGGTCGAAACCTTCCAGCCCCGGCGGCAATTCGTTCAGCCCCGGGGGCAGGTTCGACAGGTCGGGCATACCGGCGGGCATGCCGCCGGGCAGGGCGGGCATGCCGCCCGGGAAACCGCCGCGCACCTTCGGCGGCGTCGGACCGCGTCCGCCCTTCTTGCCCTTCTTGCCTTTGCCCTTGCCCTTGCTGCCGCCGCGGCCCGCGCCGGGCAGGCCGAACTGGCGGCTCATGGCGCCCATCATCTTCTTGGCCTCGAAGAAGCGGTCGACGAGCTGGTTGACGTCGGTGACGGTGACGCCGGAGCCATTGGCGATGCGCAGGCGGCGAGAAGCGTTGATGATCTTCGGATTCGCGCGCTCGGCCGGGGTCATGCCGCGGATGATGGCCTGCACGCGGTCGAGCTGCTTGTCGTCGACCTGGGCGAGCACGTCCTTCATCTGGCCGGCGCCGGGCAGCATGCCGAGCAGATTGCCGATGGGGCCCATCTTGCGGATGGCCAGCATCTGCTCGAGGAAGTCCTCCAGGGTCAGCTCACCGGAGCCGATCTTGCGGGCGGCCTCCTCGGCCTGCTGCTGGTCGTAGACCTGTTCGGCCTGCTCGATCAGGGAGAGCAGATCGCCCATGCCCAGGATGCGGCTGGCCATGCGGTCGGGGTGGAAGACGTCGAAGTCCTCGAGCTTCTCGCCGGTGGAGGCGAAAAGGATGGGCTGGCCGGTGATCTCGCGCACCGACAGCGCGGCACCACCGCGGGCGTCGCCGTCGAGCTTGGTGAGCACCACGCCGGTGAAGCCGACGCCGTCGCGGAAGGCCTCGGCGGTGGTGACCGCGTCCTGGCCGATCATGGAGTCGAGGACGAACAGGATCTCGTCGGGCTGCACGGCATCGCGGATGCCCGCGGCCTGCGCCATGAGCTCCTCGTCGATGCCGAGGCGGCCGGCGGTGTCGACGATCACGATGTCGTACTGCTTGGTCTTGGCTTCCTCGATGCCCGCGCGCGCCACGTTCACCGGATCGGCCGCGGAGATCCCGAGGGGGTTCTCGCCACCGCCGATGGAGGTGCCCGGATGCGGTGCGAACACCGGCACCCCGGCCCGCTCGCCGACCACCTGGAGCTGGGTGACGGCGCCGGGACGCTGCAGGTCGCAGGCCACGAGCAGCGGCTGATGTCCCTGTCCCTTCAGCCATTTCGCGAGCTTGCCGGCGAGGGTGGTCTTACCGGCGCCCTGCAGACCGGCCAGCATGATGACCGTGGGCGGGTTCTTGGCGTACTGCAGCCGCCGCGTCTCGCCGCCGAGAATTCCGATGAGTTCCTCGTTGACGATCTTGACGACCTGCTGGGCCGGGTTCAGCGCCGCGGAGACCTCCGCGCCCTTGGCGCGCTCCTTGATCTTGGCGATGAAGCCGCGCACGACGGGCAGCGCCACATCGGCCTCGAGCAGGGCCAACCGGATCTCGCGCGCGGTCGCGTCGATATCGGCCGGTGAAAGGCGCCCCTTGCCGCGCAAGTCCTTGAGGGCACCGGTCAACCGGTCGGAAAGGGATTCGAACACCGATCGCGCTCCTGATCTCGAGGGTGGTCACTCGAGATACCAGGGTAGTGGGATCGGCGGAGAGCTGTTATTCCAGGCTGCGTGGACGGCGTCCGGTGGGCGGACGGCGGAGATCGTGATTCTCGCTGAGGACCATGCCGACCGCCTCCCGGGCGGTGAGTCCGAGGCCGAGGGCGAGGCCGTCGAGCAGGGCCCATTCGGAGTCGGAGGGCTGATGGTCGGCGACGGTGGAGGCGATGGTCATGGCGGTCACCGCCTGCTGCCCGGTGAGAGTGCGGCCCGGTAGCCAGGAAACGACCCAGCGGTCGCCGCCGACGCAGCGCGCGATGTGCGAGGTCATGTCGCTCGTCATCATGGACGCGGAAACAACTTCTATTGCCACCGACTGCTCCCCTCATGCTCGCGACAAGCTTGTGATCGATGCGATCGTAGGGCGCAACGCGGAGTGCCAGATCCTAATTGCAGCAAATTCCGTGCAACAATCAGATTAACTGGCAAACGTGCGGTTTGCCAGTTAATCCTGCTTCATGGCGAATGGTCAGAAAACCGAGGTTGATCCGTTTTCCGTGTCCGATTCGGGGGCTTTCTTGGGTTGTTGCGGCGGTACCACCGCGAGCACCGCGGCCTCGATCCGGGCCCGCAGTTCGGGGCTGTCGAAAGCGCCCAGATCCAGGCAGAACGAGTCCACGACGGCCGCGCCCATGGTCACCACCTTGGCCCAGGAGACATTCGCACCGGAATCCGCGAGCGCGGCGGCCAGCCGGCTCAGCAAACCGATTCGGTCCTCGGCGCGCAATTCCAGCAGCACGCGTCCGGGCTCGGCGGTTTCCGACCACAGCACCCGCGGTTTCGCCCGCGCATAAGGACTCGGCTGGGTGCCGCCGGCCTCGCGTTCCTTGCGCGCGAGCACGGACGCCAAATCCAAATCCCCATTGATGGCCCGGATCAATTCCTGACGCAGCAAGCCCGGATCCGGCGGATCACCGAATCGCGGCGCGACCACGAAAGTGTCGATAGCGGATTTCCCGACCCCGGCCAGATCGGCGGAAAGCACGCGCAAGGAATGCAGGGCCAGCACACCGGCCGCATCGGAGAGCAATCCGGGATGGTCGGGCGCGACCACGGTGACGATATGGGTGTAGCGGCCTTCGCCCGGTTTCAATTCCACGTGCACGCCACCGGATTCGGCGCGTTCGAGCAACTCGTCGGGAATGGGTTCGGGTTCGGGCAGTTCCTCCCCCGCCATGGCGAGGCGGCAGCGGCGCACCAGATCGCCGATGAGCGAGGCCTTCCAGTCGTTCCACACACCGGGCCCGGTGGCCAGGGAATCGGCTTCGGCGAGCGCGTGCAGCAGTTCGAGGAGTTGCGGATCGCCGTCGAGAGCGTCGATCACCATTTTCACGGTGTCGGGATCGGCGAGGTCGCGGCGCGTGGCGGTATCGGGCAGCAGCAGATGGTGGCGCACCATGGCCGAGAGCGTCCGCACATCCGAGGGCCACAGCCCCAGCCGGCGGCCGATGGAGGTGGCCAGCTCCGCGCCGACCACGCTGTGATCCTCGGTGCGTCCCTTGCCGATATCGTGCAGCAGCGCGCCGAGCAGCAGCAGGTCCGGGCGCGCCACCCGGGTGGACAGCGCGCTGGCCTGGGCGACGGCCTCCATGAGGTGGCGGTCCACGGTCCAGGTGTGCATGGCATCGCGCGGCGGCAGATCGCGCACCACGCCCCATTCCGGGAAAAGCCTGCCCCACAAGCCGGTTCGGTCCAGCGCCTCGATGGCGTCGATGGTGCCCGGCCCCGCGCCCAGCAGCACGAGCAGATCGTTGAGGGCGTCCTTGGGCCACGGTTCGCGCAGTTCGGGCGCGTCCTCGGAGAGCCGGTTGAGGGTCGTCGCCGACATGGGCAGCCCGGTCTGCGCCGAGGCCGCGGCCACGCGCAGTATCAACCCGGGATCGCGCTGCGGGCGGGCGTCGCGGGCCAGCACCACCTCACCGGAATGCTCGACCACCCCCTCATCGAGTGGTCGGCGCACCGGCATGCGGCGCAGGCGCGCGAGGCCGCGCCGGGGCAGGGCATTGGCGGCGGTGCGCAATCCGACATCCACCGAATAGGAGACGGTGCGCGCGGCATCGCTGAGCGTGCGGGCCAGATCGAAGCGATCCCCGATGCGCAGGGCCGCCCCGATCTCGTCGGCGTCCTGGGCGCGCAGCTGGTCGCGCCCGCGCCCGGCGACCCGGTGCAGTTCGGTGCGCACATCCAGCAGTCGCCGATGGGCTTGGGCGAGACCGCCGCCCGGCACATCCGGACCGAGCCCCGGCATGGCGTCGGTCAGCTGTGCGATGGCGAGCGCGTCGAGCAGCTGGATATCGCGCAGGCCGCCGCGCCCGTGCTTGAGATCGGGTTCGGCGCGATGCGCGATCTCTCCGCTGCGCCGCCACCGGGTTTCGGCCTGGGCGATCAGGCCGTCGAAGCGGGAGCGGATGCCGCTGCGCCAATCCCGCCGCACGCCGCTGATCAGCAGATTGCTCAGCCCTTCGTCGCCGACGATGTGCCGTGCTTCGAGCATGCCGAGCGCGGCGGTGAGATCGTCGGAGGCCACGCGCAGCGCCTGCGGCACGGTGCGCACGCTGTGGTCGAGCTTGATGTGGGCGTCCCACAACGGATACCAGAGCTGATCGGCGACCTCGGCCACCTTATGCGGGTCGACGTCGTCGTAGAGCAGCACCAGATCCAGATCCGAGTACGGCAGCATCTCCCGGCGCCCCAGGCCGCCCACGGCGAGAATGGCCAATCCGCTGTCGGGCGTGATGCCGACATCGGAAGCCTTGGTGGTCAGCCACAATTCGAACAGGTCCACCAGCGCCTGGCGCAGCGCCTCCGAATCCAGTTTCGATGTGCGGCCATTGGCGTGGTGCTCCCCCAGCAGTTGGTCACGAGCCCGGACCAAGTCCGACGCCCCGTTGGAGACTTTCCCGTTCGGAACCTTCTCGTCGCGTGCCTGCTGGAAACCCACAACCCACCACCCATCTCATTCAGTTCGTCATCCCCGAGCACGGGGGCGGCCCCGTCCCGTCCGGTTCACACCGGCGGGTGCGGGGCCGCCACTCGATCCATCTCTTTAGAGAGCGTCGGACCCACGTTCGCCGGTGCGGACCCGGATGACCGCCTCCACGGGGGTCACCCAGACCTTGCCGTCACCGATCTTTCCGGTGCGGGCGGCCTCGACGATGGTCTCGACGACCTTCTCGACGGAGGCGTCGTCCACGACCACCTCGACCCGGACCTTCGGGACGAAGTCGACCGAGTACTCGGCGCCGCGATAGACCTCGGTGTGGCCCTTCTGACGTCCGTACCCCTGCACCTCGCTCACGGTCATGCCGAGTACGCCCGCCTGCTCCAGCCCGCTCTTGACGTCCTCGAGCGTGAACGGTTTGACGATTGCAGTGATCAGTTTCATTGCGTCATGCCTCCTTGACGGTCGCGGCGGTGGTACGGGCCGTTCCACCCACAGCAGCGAAATCGTATGCCGATTCCGCGTGCTCGGACTCGTCCAAGCCCTGGAACTCGCCTTCTTCGTCGGCGCGCAGGCCGATGGTGAACTTGATCGCGAAGGCGATGATGGCGGTCGCGACCGCGGAGAACACCAGTACGGCGAGGGCGCCGACGGACTGCAGCTTGAACTGCTCGATGCCACCGCCGTAGAACAGACCGGTCACACCGGCGGGCGCCTCGGGCGCGGCGACCAGGCCGACCATGAGGGTGCCGACAAGGCCGCCGACCAGGTGCACGCCGACCACGTCGAGCGAATCGTCGAAGCCGAGCTTGAACTTCAGGCTGACCGCCAGGGCGCACAGCGCACCCGCGACCGCGCCGATGGCAATGGCGCCGAGCACGTTCACCGAGGAACAGGCCGGGGTGATGGCGACCAGACCGGCCACAATGCCCGAGGCGGCGCCCAGCGAGGTGGGCTTGCCGTCGCGGATCTTCTCCACCAGCAGCCAGGCCAGCATGGCGGTGCCGGTCGCGATGGTGGTGGTCAGGAAGGTCTCACCGGCGGTGGCGGTGGCGCCGACGGCGGAACCGGCGTTGAAGCCGTACCAGCCGAACCACAGCAGACCGGCGCCGAGCATGACGAAGGGCAGGTTGTGCGGGCGCATGGGGGTCTTGGGCCAGCCCTTGCGCTTGCCGAGGATGAGCGCGAGGACCAGACCGGCGACACCGGCATTGATGTGGACGGCCGTGCCGCCCGCGAAGTCGATGGCCTTGAGGTTGTTGGCGATCCAGCCGCCCTCTTCACCGGTGATGTTGTCGAAGGCGAACACCCAGTGCGCGACCGGGAAGTACACGACCGTGGCCCAGACCGCCGCGAACAGCAGCCAGGCGCCGAACTTCATGCGGTCGGCCACCGCGCCGGAGATCAGCGCGACGGTGATGATCGCGAACATCAGCTGGAACGCGACGAACACCGGTAGCGGGATGGTGCCGGCCAGCGGCACGCTGGTTTCGACGTCGGCGAGCACGTTCGACTGGTCGGCGCCGCCGAAAACGCCCTTCAGGCCGAAGTATTGGGCCGGATCGCCGAACAGGTTGCCCTTGTCATCGCCGAAGGCGATGGAGAAACCGTAGAGCGACCACAGGATGGTCACCACGCCCATGGCGCTGATGCTCATCATGATCATGTTCAGCACGTTCTTCGAGCGGACCATGCCGCCGTAGAAGAACGCGAGTCCGGGTGTCATTAGCAGCACGAGTGCTGAAGCTGCCAGCATCCATGCGGTGTCTCCGGCGTCAGGCGCGCCCATTACTGGGAAGTCCACCTTCTTGTCCTCCTCATCTCGAGCCCCGCCGGTACACGGCAAATCGGGCCTGCAATGAGGTTCCTCAGTCGGTGTTTCCTCCGTGAACCTGCGGCGTTTCACCTAGGTGAACGGATGAGCGTGCACTGTTGCAGTCAGGTTTCCGAAACCGCACCTCTGTTACGGGCGGATTGTGAGGATGATCTCAGGACACATCATCCGCCCACGTCGGCGCGGGTTATCCGAGCAGGGCGTCGACGAAGGCGCCGGGCTCGAACGGAGCGAGATCATCCGCGCCCTCGCCCAAACCGACCAGTTTCACGGGCACGCCGAGCTCGTGCTGCACCTGGAAGACGATGCCGCCCTTGGCGGTTCCGTCCAGCTTCGTCAGGGCAACGCCGGTGATGTCGACGACATCGGCGAAGACGCGGGCCTGCATGAGACCGTTCTGGCCGACGGTGGCGTCGAGTACGAGGAGCACCTCGTCGACTTCGGCCTTCTTCTCCACCACGCGCTTGACCTTGCCGAGCTCGTCCATCAGGCCGGTCTTGGTGTGCAGGCGGCCGGCGGTGTCGATGAGGACCACGTCCACGCCGCGATCGATGCCGGCGCTGACGGCGTCGAAGGCGACGGCGGCCGGATCGGCGGCCTCCTTGCCGCGCACGGTCTCCGCGCCCACGCGCTCACCCCAGGTCTGCAGCTGATCGGCGGCGGCCGCGCGGAAGGTGTCGGCGGCGCCGAGCAGCACGCGGCGGCCGTCGGCGACCAGGACGCGGGCGAGTTTGCCCGTGGTGGTGGTCTTTCCGGTGCCGTTCACGCCGACCACCAGCAGCACCGACGGGTGATCGGCGTGCGGCAGGGCGCGAATGGAGCGGTCGAGTTCGGGGCGCAGGGCCTCGATCAGGACGTCGCGCAGCACATTCCGGGCGTCGACGGCGGTGCGGACGCTGCGGGCGGCCATTTCCGCGCGCAGGCGCTCGACAATGGCGGCGGTGCTGGCGGTGCCGAGATCGGCCATCACCAGGGTGTCCTCGATCTCCTCCCAGGAGTCCTCGTCGAGGTCGCCGCCGCCGAGCAGGCCGAGCAGGGATTTGCCGACGGCGTTCTGGGAGCGGGACAGGCGGCCGCGCAGGCGGGTGAGGCGGCCGGCGGTGGGCTCGATGTCCGGGACGAACACTTCGGGTTCGGCCGGGGCGGCGGTCTCGGCCGGGGCGGAAGCCTCGACGGGAGCCGGGGTTTCGGTGGGAGCCGGGGTTTCGGTGGGAGCCGGGGTTTCGGCGGGAACCGGGGCCGCGGGCGGCGCGGTATCGGCCGGGGCGACGATCTCGATGGGCCCGCCGGTCTCCACCGTTTCAGGGGTTTCGACGCGCTCGGCGGGTTCGGCCGGCGCGGCGGCTTCGGCGGGCGCGGGGGCTTCGTCCGGAGCGGTGGTCGGCTCGACCGGCGCGACGACATCGGCGGGCGTGACTGCTTCCGCGGCCGCGGCGTCCGCGAGCGCGGCGGTGTCGGTGGCGGGCTCGGGCCCCTGCACCGGCTCGGGCAGGCGGACATCGGTAATGCTGCGCTTGCCCGAATCGCGCGGGATGGCGGCATCGTCGCCGACGTGCGGCTGGCCCTCGGTATCGGTGCGCTCGACCGGCACCGGCTCGGGCTTGGGGAGCGTTGCGGTCCCGCCGCCTTGACTGAAACTGAATCCGCCCGCCGACTTGTACCCACCTGACCGGTCGGTCTTTTCCGTCAGCTCCTTCTCCGGAGCGGTCGGCGCCAGCGAGATGCGCCGGCGCTTGTACAGGACGAATCCCGATACGAAGGCCACCAGCAGCACCGCGGCGATCGCGGCAATGAGGATCCAGGCTTGAGCAGTCACGCCCCCATCCTTTCAGAGGTGGATCTATCGCCCGATTCGTGCACCTACCCTCGGGTCGCGGAGCAGTGTTCAGTAGCACACATCAATGGGTAACGGCTATGGACACGCCGAACCGCGGGCCTCGAATCGAGACAACGACCGACCGGTCTGCACAACATCGCACCACAGTGCGGAAGGAGCGGCGAATGCGACACCGAGACAATAGGATCGGCGACGTGACCGATCGAAATGTGCTTGGGGGACCGCTGGAGGAGTGTGGCACCGATCCTCTCACCGGCTTCTACCGGGACGGCTGCTGTAGCACCGGCCCCGAAGATCTTGGCAGCCACACCGTGTGCACCGTGGTGACCGCGGAGTTCCTGGAGCATCAGAAGTCGATCGGCAACGACCTCATCACCCCGCGCCCGGAGAACAACTTCCCGGGCCTGCAACCCGGCGACCGCTGGTGCGTGGTCGCCGTCCGCTGGCTGCACGCCCACGAGGACGGCGTGGCCGCCCCGGTGGTCCTGGCCGCCACCCATGAGAACGCCCTCGAGGTGGTCCCGATGGACACCTTGCGCAAATACGCCGTCGACGTCCCCGACGACGTCAGCGATCTCCTCTAGCGCGACAAGGCAATTCACCCCCTCCTCCCCCACGGCTCCGCATTTCTTGTCGGTGGGTCGTGCGAGCATGCAATCCATCTGTGCCGCGCAACCCTCGAGAGGCCGCAATGCCCACGACCTTCGACGCCATCAAGGCTGATTTCTTCCGCTTCACCAGCGATATCGTCTGGTGCACCATCACCACCGTCGCCCCCGGCGGCCGCCCCCGCTCCCGCATCCTGCACCCCATCTGGGAAATGGACGGCGACCGCCCCGTCGGCTGGATCTTCACCTTCCCCTCCCCGGTCAAGGCCCGGCACCTGTCCGCCAACCCGGTCGTGGCCTTCTCCTACTGGAGCCCGGCCCAGAACGTCGTCCAAGGCGAAGCCCGCACCAGCTGGGTCGACGACGCCGCGACGAAGAAACACGTCTGGGACATGTTCATGACCACCCCGCCCCCGCTGGGCTACGACCTGACCGAATTCGGCGCAACGGGTCCCGAGGATCCGTCCTTCACCGTGCTCCGCTTGGACCCCGATCGCATCCAGCTGCTCCACGGCGAACAGCTGGCGGCCGGCGACGTCACTCCCGCCATCGTCAAATTCGCCTGATGCGGCATGCGGCAATGCCGCCCGGATGATCCGGACGGCATTGCCGCTGGCGGTGTTTCGGTTGTGCGCCGGGGTTCAGCGGTCGGTGCGCAGGGTGTAGACCTGGGCGGCGGCCATGAGGGCGGTGAAGGCGGCGATGAACAGGACGCCGATGGTGCCCAGGGTGGTGGGTTCGATCCAGCCGGCGGCCAGGGTGATGAGGCTGTCCAGGGTCCAGAAGGCGTTGATGCCGGCGATCACCGCGGCGGGCTTGCGGGGGATGTTCTTACGGGTGGCGACGATCAGGACGCCGATGGCGTAGGCGGTGAAGAAGGCGCCGACGCCCAGCAGCAGTGGGGTGGACAGGCCGAGCGGGGAGTCGAGGACGCCTGCGAGGGCCATGAGGGCGATGCCCGAGACGAGGGTCATGATGCCGTCGAGTTCGTAGGCCAGGCGCAGGGGGGACATGCCGGCGATGGTGCGGGAGGCGGTGGCGGTGTAGGTCATGGGGACCAGTCCTTCGGTCGGGGTGTTCGCTTGCGACACTCCGACAGTCGCCGGAGGGGCACTGCCAACACCACGCCAAGTGCTGCCTACTACTGCCAATCGCTGGTCAGGCGTTGTTTCTTGTTTCGGAGGGAATGCTGGGCAGGCCCGAGCGCAGTTGGGCGGCAATGAGCTTCGCTGCCGAGTTCTGCCAGTTGTGCAGGGTGCGTTCGGGGACCTGGTCGACGAACCAGGCGAGGGCGCGGCGGGCGACCGGGTCCAGGTCGGTGCGTTTGGTGCGGACGCTGTAGGGGCGGATGCCGACGACGTAATAGAAGTAGACCGAGTTGTAGTGCCGCCACTCCTCGCTGGTGCCGAATTCCTCGCCGGTGCGCGGTTTCAGGCGGGTGATGGATTCGGTGAGCAGGGCCTTGAGTTCGGTGGCGCGGTCCAGCGGGCCGGAGGCGTCGCGGCCGGAGAGCCTGTCGTCGATGGCGGGCAGATCGATGAGCGGGCTCGAGACCAGCTTGCCGAGATCGGCGTAGTGGCTGAGGGCGCGGCGGGTGAGGCGGGCGAACTCGTCCTCCTCCAGGGCGGCCAGGCCGGTGTCGGCGACCTTGCGCGGGAGGGCTTCCGCGGCGGTGCGCAATTCGCCGCGGGCCTCGCGCAGCCGCGGCGCGGAGGCGAAGGCGAGCCGGTCCACGCCCGCTTGCAGGGGTGCGTTGAGCACCTGCAGGGCGATGGCCGCGGCAATGGCGCCGAACAGCAGGGCCAGTAGCCCGGTCCGCTCCCCCGCCAGCACGATGGCGACCGCCGCCTGGCCGCCGAACACCACCGCCGTCACCGCCGAGGCCAGCAGCGAGCGAATCATGTCGCCGCGCAGCGCTTCCCCTTCGTCGAAGGCGTCCAGCACGGCGATGCCCAGTCCGAGCAGCAGCAGATCCACCGCCACGGCCGAGAGCATGGCCGTGCGCGGCACCACATTGAATCCCAGCAGGATCAGGGCCACGCTGAGCCCGAACATGAGCGCGCCGACCGACAGCAGCCCCGCCACCGAGCGCCGTGCGTCATCGGCCCAATCGGCTTGCTGATTCAGCATTCCCAGCATGGCGACCAGCAGCATGAGGATGACGAGCGCACCCAGCAGATACGCCACCGGCATCAGCCCGGCCCCCGCCGGCATGGCCAGCAGCGCACACACCGGAACCACCCCGAGCCGCCAGATCCGGTCCCCCCGTTCGGCGAACCGCTCCGGCCACAACCGCACGAACACCCCCGTCCACGCGATCCCCGGCAGGCACACCAGCACGATCCGCAACCCGTCGAACCACTCGTCCCCGGTCGCCAGCCCATCCCCGACCACCGCCGCCGCATACGCGAGCATCCCCACACCCGCCCTGCGCAACACCGCCTTCCGCGAATCCCGCGCCAGCAGATACAACCCCAGCCACCATGCGACCCCGAATGCCACAGCCGATACCCACACCACGCCGCGAGCCTATCCCGGCACCCCACCCTCCCGTCCCGCCCAACCGGATCACGAATCCGTATACCCGCCAGCGACTCTCGCCGAGGTCATGCGGGCTTGTGACACACCGCTTCGAGCATGAGACCGTCGTACCCGGTCCAGAAGGTCGCGTAGTAGGGCGGCGGGTACTCGGGGAATTCCCTTGGCGGATGCAGGATCTCCGCGCCCCGCTCGACCGCCCACGCGTGCACGTCGTCCACGGCGGCGCGGGAGCGCATCATGAAGGCCAAATGCTGCAGTCCCGCCCGGCTGCGCGAGTACCCGGGTTCGGCGGCGGGATAGAAGAACAGATACGTCCCGATCTTCCCGCCCGCCGGGAGGTACGCGAACTGGGTGTCGTCGCTCAGCAAGGGCGCGTATCCGACGAGCGGCATCAACTCGTCGTAGTAGGCCCGCGCCGCGACGAGATCGGACACATTGACGCCCAGGTGACCGAGAGGCATGCCCGGAATCTACTGCCCGGCGGATGTCCCCGCGACCGAGGACTGCGCGTGACGACGGCGGTGCGCCTTCTGGCGGCAGGCCGGGGAGCAGTAACGGGCGGGGCGGCCGGGGCCGGTGTGCCGGACGGGGGTGGCGCAGATCGGGCAGTGGGCGGCCGCGGATTCGTTACGGTCGGATGTTTCGTTACGGTCCGGTACGGGAGTTCCGGGTTTCGTTACCCGGGCGACGGGGGCTCGCGGGCGCAGTGCGTCCAATACCAGTGCGGCGGGGCGCGCCAGGCCGGATTGGTTGCCCGGGAGCCGTTGGATGGCAACGCATCCGGTGAAGATGGCGAGGACGTCGGCGAGGGTGAGGTCGGGGCGGACCGCGCCCTGGCGTTGGGCGGCGACGAGCAGGGCGGTGAGGGCTCGATGGAAGCGCTCGCCGGCTTCGCGGAGCAGGTCTCGCGGCCAGCCGTCGCTGTCGAACACGCCGTCGCACAGGTCCTGGTTGCGGGGCGTGGAGGTGATGACCTCGGTGCAGAAGGCGAAGAAGGCCACACCGGCGTCGGGGGCGTCGCGATAGCCGACGGCCAGGGCGGTGAGGCGGTCGATGCGTTGTTGCAGAACCGCTTCCAGGAGATGGTCCTTGCTGGGGAAGTGCCGGTGCACGGTGCCCGCGCCGACCCCGGCGCGGCGGGCGATCTCCGCCAGCGAGGCCGAGACGCCGATCTCGGCGAAGGCGCGTTGGGCGGCGGCCAGCACCAGGGCGCGATTGCGGCGCGCATCCGCGCGCGAGTTCGCCGCGGTGGCACGGCCATCGGGGGAGCCGGGTGGCAGCGGTGGGGCGGTCATTTCGTTACGGAGTTCCTTCCGCGGTGCTGGCCAACCGGATTCGGCTGCTCGTAGCGTCGGGATCCGGGTCATCCGACCCGAATACTACCGAACAGACAAGGTGAACATGTCTTCTCACAGCGACCTCGTTCTGATCACCGGCGCCACCGGCAAGCAGGGCGGCGCGACGGCCCGGCAGCTGCTGCGCGCGGGCCGCCCGGTCCGCGCGCTGGTTCGCGACAGGGAATCGGCTGCCGCGCAAGAGCTCGCGGCCGCGGGCGCGGAGCTGGCGGTCGGCGATTTCGATGATCGTGACAGCATCGCGGCGGCACTCGCCGGTGTCGGGGCGGTGCTGCTGGTGCCGCCCGCGCTCTATCAGGCCGGTGGCTGGGATGTCGATCTGGAAGCGCGCCGCGGTCAAAACCTGGTGGCGGCGGCCGTGGCGGCGGGCGTCGATCAGATCGTCTTCACCGGTATCGCATCGTTCCGGGAGGAACGGAACTGGGGCTCGGTCGGCAAGCGCCGCATCGAGGACGCCGTCCGGGCGAGCGGCCTGCGCTGGACCATCCTGCGCCCGGTCCGCTTCATGGAGAACTATCTGCTGGAGGGTTCGGTCGTGGACGGCATCGTCGACGGTGTGCACCGGCACCTGTTCGCCGGCGATCAGCCCTTGCAGATGATCGCCGTCGACGATGTCGCCGCCTTCGCGGTGCTGGCCTTCACCGATCCGGCCCGCTTCCACGGCGAGATCCTGGAACTGGCCGGCGACTCCCCCACCCCGGTCGGCGCGGCGGCCGAGATCAGCGAGAGCACCGGCCATCCGATCCGATACCAGGAGATCACCATGGCGGAGGCCGAGGCCATGGGCCCGGAACTGGCCAATGTCTGGCGGCAGACCCGCGCGGGCCAGGGCTGGCATGCCGACATCCCCGCCCTGCGCGAAATCCTGCCGAGTCTGCGCACCTTGGACGCCTGGCTCGCCGAAACCGGTGGTGCGCAGCTGAAAGCGCTGCTGGAGCGCTGAGCACCCGATCGAGAGTCTGCCGCACGATGACGGCGGGGCGCGGGCCACGCGCTCAGTTCACGACAACGCTCCGTCGTAGTCGGGCAGCTTGAAGGTGCGCTCGGCATGGCCGCCCGCCAGATCGGACGCGCTGTTGCCGATATTCGCGACGATGGTGTAGCCCTTGCTCTCGATATCGATGCGGCTGGCCGTCTTGTATTCCTCCAGCCCGGCCGAGCCCGCCGACAACGTGGTCAGCGGGCTCCCGTACAGGCGCTCCACCGGATAGCCCACGGCCGAAAGATTCAGCTGCGTATAGAGATTCATGACCGCCGGGCGGCCGGTGACGAAGATGATCGCCGCGCCCTGCCCGTCGGCCCACTGCGCCAGTTGCAGCATGCGCGCGATGGCCGGGGTGATGGGGCTCGGGTTGTACTGCGTCTCCAGTGTCGTGTTGTCGATGTCGAACACGATGGCGGGCTTCCCGCCGGAGGGCAGTCGGGTGGCGAGGTAGGCCTGCGCCTCATTGGCGACCACGGTGACATCCGCGATCCACTGCGCGTAGCTGGGCAGGTCGCCGCCGCCGGAGAGCGACGACGAGCCGGAGCCGCCGCCCGAGAGCGAGGAGGATCCGGTGCCCCCGGACAGCGAGGAGGATCCGGTGTCGGCCAGCGCGGTGGGCAGCGGCGCGGCGAGCGTGACGGTGACACCTGCGGCAATGGCGGCTATAGAACGTCTCATGACCGCTGGACGCTAGCGCCCGGCACATCAGACGCGCAGACGTTTCACATTGTCTCGCACCGAAATTCCCGGTCAGTGGGACGGTCCGTGGCGATCAACGGGGGTATTCTCTAGCCCGGGTGGGCCATATGTGCCATATGTTTCATTTGGCTGTTGCCGAAGGAGAACGCGAAATGACCACCACCAGCGCTCCTGTCTCCACCAATCACACAACCAGCGTGCACGCCTATGACGTGGGCCTGCTGGCGATCCGCCTCGGTATCGGACTGACCATGGCCGCCCACGGCGCCCAGAAACTGTTCAGTTGGTTCGACGGCTACGGCATCACCGGCACCGGACAGGGCTTCGAGCAGAGCGGCTATCCGGCCGGCGAGTTCATGGCCGTGCTCGCCGGGCTCAGCGAATTCGTCGGCGGGCTCGGCGTCGCGCTCGGCGCGCTCACGCCGCTCTCGGCGGCCGCCCTGGTCGGCGTCATGATCAATGCGCTCGCCGTCAGATGGGGTGCGGGCTGGCTCGGATCCCAATCCGGTCCGGGTCTGGAATACGAGATCGTCCTGCTCGTCACCGCGGGCGGCCTGGCCCTCACCGGCCCCGGCCGCTATTCCGTGGACGCCTTCCTGCCCGGCGTGCGCTCGCACCGCCTGACCTACGGTGTGGCGGCCCTGGTGCTGGCGGTCGTGCTGGCGTTCATCCTGCTGTTGTTGCGCGACTGAGCAATTCCCGCGCCTGAGTAGTTCCCCGGTGCCGCGCTCGCCGCCCGCATACCAGGATGTGAGCGTGGCATCGAACGACAACACCGCGCGGCGGCCCAAGGGCCTGGGCAAACGCGCCTGGCTCACAACTCAATTCGTGCGTCGCATCCTGCGCACGCTGGCCTGGTCGAATATCGTCCGCGTCACCGTGCTCGGACGCGAGCGGGTGCCGAAGACCGGGCCCGTGATCATCGCGAGCAATCACATCTCGATGCTTGACGCCGTCTTCCTCTGGGGTGCGTTGCGCCGCAGGGCGATCGCCATCGCCATGGCCGAGCTGTGGTCGTGGCCGGTGGTCGGCTGGCTGGTGCGCCGGCTGGGCCAGATTCCGGTGGTGCGCCGCGACAATGAATCCGGCGGCGCCGCGCTGTCGCAGGCCGAGCAGATCCTGCGGCACGGCGGCGTGCTGATCATCTATCCGGAGGGCCGCCTGGTCGCGCCCGGCGAGAGCGAACCCTACAAGCCCGGGGTGGCGAAACTGGCGCTGGCGACCGGCATTCCCATCATTCCCGTGGGTACGACCGGCACCGATCGCGTGCTACCCATGCGCCGGCACCGCGGCGACGGTCCCGCCTTCGATCGCCGCCAGCCGGTGACCATCCATTTCGGCGCGCCCATCGATCCGGCGGAGTTCGACGATCCGGACAAGCTGCTGGATCATCTCCGCGATCGCATCGAGGACCTGCGCGGATGAGCGCTCAGGTGGCCGCGCCGACCAGGTTCTCCCCGCGCAGGCGCTGCGAGATCACCTGGGTGATGCCGTCGCCGCGCATGCTGACGCCGTAGAGCGCATCGGCGATCTCCATGGTCGGCTTCTGGTGGGTGATGACGATGAGCTGGCTCTTCTCGCGCAGCTGCTCGAACAGGCCGATGAGGCGGCGCAGGTTGGTGTCGTCCAGGGCCGCCTCGACCTCGTCCATGACATAGAACGGTGAGGGGCGGGCGCGGAAGATGGCGACCAGCAGGGCGACGGCGGTCAGCGACTTCTCGCCGCCGGAGAGCAGCGAGAGGCGCTTGACCTTCTTGCCCGGCGGGCGCGCCTCGACCTCGACGCCGGTGGTGAGCATGTCGCTGGGGTCGGTGAGCAGCAGCCGGCCCTCGCCGCCGGGGAAGAGCCGGCTGAAGACGCCGACGAATTCGCGTTCCACGTCCTCGTAGGCCTCGGTGAAGACCTGCAGGATGCGGGCGTCGACCTCGGCGACGACGTCCAGGAGGTCCTGGCGGGCCTTCTTGACGTCCTCGAGCTGGGTGGCGAGGAAGTTGTAGCGCTCCTCGAGGGCCGCGAACTCTTCCAGGGCCAGGGGATTCACCTTGCCGAGGGTGGTGAGGTCCTTCTCGGCGCGCTTGGCGCGGCGCTCCTGGGTGGTGCGGTCGTAGGGCATGGGCTGCGGCTCGGTGACCTGGTCGCCGCGCTCCTTGGCCTGCTCGTACTCCATCATCTCCAGCGCGGTCGGCGGCATGGGGACGTCCGGGCCGTATTCGGCGATGAGGTCTTCCAGTGCGAGACCGAAGGATTCGGAGATGGTGGCCTCCAGCTGCTCGATGCGCAGCGCCGCCTGGGCGCGCGCCACCTCGTCGCGGTGCACCGCATCGGTGAGCTGGGAGAGCTGGCTGTTCAGGGCGCGGGCGCGTTCCTTGGTCTGCTCCACCTGGGCCGCGAATTCGGTGCGGCGGCGCACCAATTCGTCGCGGCGGGCGGCGGCCTCGGCCACGACCTGCTCGAGCTGGGCGGCCACCCGCTCGGCGGAGTCGGCCACCACGGCGGCGACGGCGGCGGCCTGCTTGCGGGCGGCCAGGGCGCGTTCGGCGCGGGCCCGGTTCTCGCGTTCGGCGCGGGCAGCGCGGCGCAGCGAATCCGCCTTGCCGCGCACCGATTCGGCGCGCTCCTCGGCGGTGCGGACCGCCAGGCGGGCCTCGACCTCCATGGTGCGGGACTCGGCGAGGGCGGCCGCGGCCTCCTCGCGGGCATATCCGGCGGCCTCGGTGCCCGCGGATTCCGCACCCATCTCGGACTGCTCGAGCTCAGCGTGGCGCAGCCGGTCCTCGAGCTCGGCGAGCTTGCTCAGCGTCTCCTCGCGACCGGCCTCGGTCTCGGCGCGCTGGGCGAGCAGGCGCTCGCATTCCTTCTGAGCCGTCCGGGCCGTCTGCCCCAGCCGGCCGAGCCGGTCGTAGATGGACACCAGCGCCTGATCGGATTCGTGCAACGCGAGCAGAGCGTGATCGACGGCTTCCTTGCGGTCGGTCTGCTCGGCCAGCGCACCCGCGAGCGCCGCCTCGAGCTCCTCGGCCTGCCGCTGCCAGGACGCGAGTTCCGCTGCCGCGGAATCGATATCGGCCTGCACCTCGAGCTGACTCGGCGCACGGTCGGACCCGCCGAGCACCCACCCGGTACCGGTCAGATCACCCTCGCGGGTGACTACGCGCAACTCCGGACGCGCAGCCAGCACCCGCGCGGCCGCGTCCAAATCCTCGGCGACAGCAATACCGGTCGTCAGCGCGGTAATCGCGGCACGCATGCGCTCCGGGCAGTCGACAACCTCCGCAAGCCAGCGCGCACCACCCGGCAGCGCACCGCCGGAACCCGAACCAGCATGGGCCGCACCGGCGTAGACGAGTGCGGCGCGGCCGCCGTCGGCTTCCTTGAGGGCTCGGACGGCGGCGTGGGCCGAGGGGCCGGTGTCGGCGGCGACGGCGTCGGCGAGGGGGCCGAGGGCGGCGGCGACGGCGGCCTCGAAGCCGCCGTGCACCTTGATCAGGCCCGAGAGCGGGCCGAGCAGGCCGTCGGTGCGGTGTTCGAGCAGCCAGGCGGCGCCGTCCTTGCGGGCCAGGCCCATGGTGAGGGCCTCGATGCGGGCGGTCAGGGAGGCGACGCGCTTACCGGCTTCGCGGTCCTTCTCGCGTAGTTCGGTGACGCGTTGGTCGGCGTTCTCGAGGGCCTGGGCGGCATGCTCGTACTGCGCGTCGAGACCTGCCTCACCGGCGTCGAGCTCGCTCAATTCGGCTTGGACGGCCTCGAATTCGGCGTCCGCCGCCGCGCCGCGCTGCCGGGCCTCGGCAATGCCGGTGGACATGCGGGCGATCTCGCCGTCCACGGATTGGGCGCGTGAGCGCAGCGTGTCGACCTGGCCGGAGAGCCGGGCCAGGCCCTCGCGGCGGTCGGCGATGGCGCGTACCGCGGCCAGATGGGCCTGTTCGGCGGCCTTGGCGGCCTGTTCGCGCTCGTGCAGGGCGTCGCGCGCGGCTTCCAGGGTTTCGGTGGCGATCTCCACGGCCTCGAGGAGTTCGGCCTCCTCGGCCTCGACCCGTTCGGCCTCGCGCTCCAGCTGTTCCGGATCGCGCCCGGCGCCGGTGGGTTGCTCGATGGTCAGGTTGCGTGCACGATCTCGGGCAATCCGGATAGTGGCATTGACGCGCTCGGTCAGCGCGGACAGCTGGAACCAGGTTTGCGCGGCGGCTTCCGCGCCGGGCGTCAGGCGCGACAGCTCGAATTCCTGCTGGGCCAGCGCGGCATTCGCGGCATCCAGTTCGGCGTGCACGTTCACCTGCTGCTCGCGTGCGTACGCCTCTTTGCTCTGCTGGGATTCGAGCTCGCGCCGCCGGGTCACGAGATCATCGGCGGCCAGCCGCAAACGCGCGTCCCGCAATTCAGACTGGACGGTTGCTGCACGCCGCGCCACCTCGGCCTGCCGCCCCAGGGGCTTGAGCTGCCTGCGCAATTCCGTGGTCAGGTCGGTGAGCCGCGCCAGATTCGCCTGCATGGCATCGAGCTTGCGGACGGCCTTCTCCTTGCGCCGCCGATGCTTGAGCACACCCGCGGCTTCCTCGATGAACGCGCGCCGGTCCTCCGGCCGCGATTCGAGAATCGCCGATAGCTGCCCCTGCCCGACAATGACGTGCATCTCACGGCCGATGCCGGAGTCGCTGAGCAGTTCCTGCACATCCATGAGCCGGCAGGAGTTGCCGTTGATCTCGTACTCGCCGGCGCCGTCACGGAACATGCGCCGGGTAATGGACACCTCGGAGTACTCGATGGGCAGCACACCGTCGGAGTTGTCGATGGTCAGCGTGACCTCGGCACGGCCGAGCGGGGCGCGGCCCGCGGTGCCGGCGAAGATGACGTCCTGCATCTTCCCGCCACGCAGAGCTTTCGCGCCCTGCTCACCCATCACCCAGGTGAGCGCGTCGACGACATTCGACTTGCCCGACCCATTGGGCCCCACCACACAGGTGATCCCGGGTTCGAACCGCAGGGTCGTCGCGGACGCGAAGGACTTGAACCCCTTCAGCGTCAGACTCTTCAGGTGCACAGCCGTCGAGGTTACCCCGTCGGGCTCGATTGCCCCGAGTATGCCGACAACGCGTCCGGTTCCGTGCCGCGGCACGCCCTATGACAGGCCGATTCGTCCGATGACTGGAAGATCGGGTATTGTCTTCGGTGTTGCAATTCTTGGTTCTCACAGACTTCTGTACGCGCCTGCACACAATTCAGCAGGCGCGTTTTTGTGTTTCCCAGTGATTCCACCCGGAATCACCCCAGAGCGACATCGGGTCCGCAAGGTGCGGACCTCCGACCAGTAAAAAGGAGAGCCAGAATGGCTACCGGCACCGTGAAGTGGTTCAACTCGGAGAAGGGCTTCGGCTTCATCGAGCAGGACGGCGGCGGCCCCGACGTCTTCGCCCATTACTCCAACATCGCCGGCAACGGCTTCCGCGAGCTCCAGGAAGGCCAGAAGGTCTCCTTCGACATCGCGCAGGGCCAGAAGGGCCCGCAGGCGGAGAACATCGCCGCCATCTGAGCGATTTCGCTCACATAGAACGACCCTGGAGTGAGTGGCTCCGGGGTCGTTCTGCATTCCGAGGCGGGCGGGCGGTCAGGCGAGATCCTTGGCGTACCAGATCTCGGCGTATTCGCGGTCCTCGTGCGGCGGGATCTCGACGTAGCCGTGGCCGAGGTAGAGGGTGCGGGCCTCGATCAGGTCGAGGCGGGTGTCGAGCCTGATCCGATTGGCCCCCAAGCCGATCGCCGCCTCCTCGATGGCGGCGAGCAGGCGTTTCGCGCCGCCGGTGCCGCGCTGTGCGGGCCGGACGAAGACTCTGGTCAATTCGACCGTGCCGGTTTCGGCCAGGCGCAGCCCGGCGCACGCGGCGGGGCGGCCCGCGTACCGGCCGACGAGGAAGACGCCCCGGGGCGGCACGAGGTCGTCGGTGGTGAACCCGGCCCAGTCGTCATCGAGTTCGGCGCGCGTCGAGAGCCGCCCCAGCCGATGCAGCCGGTAGCTGTTGGCCACGTCGACGAGGTAGTCGCGCAGGAGTGCCACGGATTCGGGATCGCACACCGGGGCGGGGGTGATGATCCATGCGTTTCGACTGGTCATGCCGGTCGTATGGTGGCGCGGACGACTTTTGTGCGCAAGGGAATTTCGAATTCGCCGCTGCCGGTCTCGGGACGGCTCCTCAGATAGCCGGTGATCCGATCGAGGAGCTCGCCGCGCTCGGCGGGAGTGACGACCAGGCTGGTGGAATGGGTGCCGATGGTGGCGGCCAGGCTTTCGGCGGTGCGGCGCTGCGAATGCGCGAACTCGCGCTGCTCGAAGGGGTGGAACAAGGCGTGCGAGGGCAGTCCGTCGCCCGGGAATCGCCGGAAGGACAGCCGGGTGAGGGAGATCCGATCGAGTTCGGCGACCCAGTCGACCGAACTGTCGTGGGTGTTCCAGAAGGCCGCGACCACGCCGCCCGGCCGCAGCACCCGCGCCAGCTCCGGAAACGCCCGTGGCAGATCGAACCAGTGAAACGCCTGTCCGGCGAGCACCGCGTCCACCGAATCATCCGGCAGCGGAATCGATTCCGCCGTGCCCGCCAGCGCGGGCACCTCCGGATACCGCGCCGCGAGGGTGGCGCGCATCGCGTCGTCCGGCTCGACCGCCCGCACCCGCGCCCCCGCCGCCAGCAGCACCCCGGTCAGCTTCCCGGTCCCGGCCCCGAGATCCAGCACCTCGGCATCGTCTTTGTCCCCCAACGGTTCCAGCGCCCACCGCACCCCCGCCATCGGGTAGTCCGGCCGATGCTGGTCATAGGCCGCCGCCTCGGCCCCGAACGACCGCGCCCGCCGCGCCCACACCTCGGAATGCTCGACTTCCCACCTGCCGCCTGAGCCCACCCAGCCATGTTAAGCACGTGGCCGGCACCCCCGAATCCCATTGGTAGACCTGGACAGACGATCACCGGGAATCTGTGGCGGCATCGCCCGAGTAGCCACCGCCACCAGTTCCCGGTCGATGCTGTTTCAGATTGGTACGGGAGTGTCGGGCTACGCGCGCGCCGGGACGGCGGGGGTGATGCGGCGTCGCCACACCTCGAGGAGTGGAGTGATCACAGCGGTGGGGGCGAGCCAGGCGATGAGCTGGGCCGCGCCGTAGAGGGGGCCGTCGATGGCGACGCTGACCACGATCGTCGCGGTGAGCAGGGCGATATAGGAGCCGCCCATGCCGTGGACCTAGGCGTGGGTCCAGGCCCCGCGGCGGGCGA
This sequence comes from Nocardia sp. NPDC127526, assembly GCF_042672265.1. Taxonomy (NCBI): domain Bacteria; kingdom Bacillati; phylum Actinomycetota; class Actinomycetes; order Mycobacteriales; family Nocardiaceae; genus Nocardia; species Nocardia sp. NPDC127526. The sequence goes on from NZ_JBHXVO010000014.1 coordinate 165,709, forward strand.
CGGCGTAGCGGCCGAGCAGGGCCAGGGCCACGGTCAGGGCCGAGACGGGGACGAGCCACCACAGGTCGGTGCGGCGCCAGAAGACCAGGGCGCAGGCGGAAATGCAGACGGCGACAACGAGTCCCAGGTACCAGGCGCCCAGTTCGCGGGAGTGTGGCCAGGTGTGCGCGTCGGCCCAGGCGACGACCGGGCCGAGCGCCAGCCCGGCGGCGCCGACGACGATGTGGAAGGCGAGAAGGGTGGCGTAAGCGGACATGACGGTTACCTCATTACGGCTCTCCCGCAGTGCTTCGCGGCGCCGGCTTCCCAGCCGGTGAGGACCCGGAAGACCAGGACGGCGCCCCACGGGACGATTACCCAGACGGGCCAGAAGTACGTGAATTCGCCCGCGGCCAGCGAGATCGCGGCCCAGATGCCGAGCACCAGGAGGCTGACGCCGAGCCAGGCGCTGCCCTCGATGCGCTGCCAGATCGGGAAACGGGTGCGCGACCGCGGCTTCTCGACAGCGGCTTTGGTGAGTTCGGGGAGGTCGGTGAGGACCTGCTGGAGTTCTTCCCGATAGACGGTGGTGTAGACCCGGGCGACCCGCTCGTTGTATTCGGCGAGGTCGAGGCGGCCGTCGGACATGTGACGGCCGAGCAGATCCGCGATCTGGGCGCGCTCGGCGTCCGAGGCGCGAGTGCCGGTGTTGATGTCCATGTCGATCCTTCCAAGATGTTCCACTGTGGAACGTTGTTATTCGATGATAACAACCCACTGTGGAATGTCAATGAGTTGAAGTGAGGGCGGGTGCCAGCACATTTGCCAGCAGGGGGTTTGCGGTGAGATGGTTAGGGTCGGTTCTCGCACAAGGAGTCATCGTGGATCTGGACTGGTCGCCCGACGATCTGGCATTTCGAGATGAGGTGCGTCGTTTCCTCGACGAAAAGTTAACCGACGATCTTCGCCGGGCCGGTCGATTGGCGACGAGCGTCTACCCCGATCACGAAGCCAGCATGAAATGGCAGGAGATCCTGCACGCGCAGGGCTGGGCCGCGCCCGCCTGGCCGGTGAAGTACGGCGGCTGCAAGTGGAGCCTGACCCAGCACTACATCTTCGGGCGCGAATGCACCCTCGTCGGTGCGCCGAACCTGTCCCCCATGGGCATTCGCATGGTGTCGCACGCGATCATGGCGTTCGGGACCGAGGAGCAGAAGGACTACTTCCTGCCCCGCATCCTGACCGGCGAGGTCTTCTTCTGCCAGGGCTATTCCGAGCCCGAAGCCGGTTCCGATCTAGCCTCGCTGAACATGGCGGCCGTGGACGACGGCGCGGATCTGGTCGTCACCGGATCCAAGATCTGGACCACCCACGCCACCGAGGCCAACTGGATCTTCGCCCTGGTGCGCACCTCCAAGCAGGCCAAGAAGCAGCAGGGCATCACCTTCGTCCTCATCGATATGCGCACGCCGGGCATCGAAATCCGGCCGCTGGTCATGATTTCCGGCGAGCAGGTGCAGAACCAGGTCTTCTTCGACCAGGTGCGGGTGCCCAAGGCCAATGTGCTCGGCGCGATCGACGACGGCTGGACCGTGGCCAAATACCTGCTCAACTTCGAGCGCGGCGGCGGCGCGGCGGCCCCGGCCCTGCAGGTGATGGCCGAGGAACTGGCGCAGGCCGCGCTCGCGCAGCCGAATCCGAACGGCGAGGGCGCGCTCATCGACGATCCGGCCTTCGCCGCCAAGCTGGCCGATGCCCGCATTCGCGCGGATGTGCTGGAGATCCTCGAATACCGCACGCTGGCATTGGTTTCCAGCGGAAAGGATCCGGGGCCGGCCGCCTCCACCATCAAGATCCTGGGCACCGAGTTGAGCCAGATCCTCACCGAACTCGCCCTGGAGGCCGCGGGCCCGCAGGGCCGCGCCTATCAGCCGCACGCCACCATGCCCGGCGGCCCGGTCGTCGACTACGCCGCTCCCGCCGATGGCTTCGTCAGCGGCGCGGACTGGCAGGCCGTCGCCGCGCTGCGGTACTTCAACGACCGCGCCGGCTCGATCTACGCCGGCAGCAACGAGATTCAGCGCAATATCATCGCCAAAGCCACGCTGGGACTGTGACCATGGACTTCTCTTTCACCGCAGAACAGGATCTGCTCCGCGACACCGTCACGGAATTCCTCGCGGCCCGTTACGACCTCGAATCCAGCCGGGCCGCAGCGCGCGTCGGCGCGGGTTGGCAGCCGGAGATCTGGCGCGGACTGGCCGAGGAGGTCGGGATTCTCGGCGCGGGCCTGCCGGAATCGGTGGGCGGCATCGGCGGCGGACCGGTCGAGACGATGATCATTGCCGAGGCCCTCGGCGGCGCGCTGGTGGTCGAACCGTATGTGGACACCGTGGTGGTCGGCGGCGGCCTGCTGCGCCGCGCCGACGGCAAGCGCGCCGAGGATCTGCTCTCCGGCATTGCCGCCGGCGAGGTGATCACCGGTTTCGCCGCCCTGGAGCCGCGCTCGGGCTACGACTACACCAAGGTCGCCACGACGGCCCGGCGCGAGGGCGAGGACTGGATTCTCGACGGCGTCAAGATCGTGGTCACCGCCGCCCCGCTGGCCACCCACCTGCTGGTCAGCGCCCGCCTGGACAGCGGTGAGATCGCCCTGTTCGCTGTGGATTTCGATCCGGCCGACCCGCCCGCCGGGCTGACCGCGCAGACCTACCGCACCATCGACGAACGCCGCGCCGCGGACCTCGCCTTCGAGGGGCTGCGCCTGCCCGCCGACGCCCTGCTGATCGGCAATGCCGCCGACGCCATCGCCGCGACCCTGGACGAGGCCATTGCCGCGGTCTGCGCCGAGGCGGTCGGCATCATGCGCAAGGTGGTGGCCGACACCGTCGAATACACCAAGCAGCGCAAGCAGTTCGGCGTCCCCATCGCCAGCTTCCAGGCGCTGCAGCACCGCATGGTGAACATGCACCTGGAGCTGGAACAGGCCATTGCCGCAACCTATCTGGTGACGCTGAAACTGGATGCCGCCCCCGCCGATCGCGCCAAGGCCGCCTCCGCCGCCAAGGCCACCATCGGCCGCGCCGCCCGCCTCATCGGCCAGGAGGCGGTGCAGTTGCACGGCGCCATGGGCATGACCGAGGAATTGGCCATCGGCCACTTCTTCAAGCGCCTCACCGCCGTTCAGCACGAATTCGGCAGCACCGATCAGCACATCACCCGCTACGCGGCCTTGACCCGCCCGTAGTCCACGGTCCCCGTCACCCACCGTCATCCCGGCGTGGCCACCCATCATCCCGGCGTGGCCACCCATCATCCCGGCGTGGCCACCCATCATCCCGCATGGCCACCCCGTCAGTCCGGCGTGGCCACCCCGGTCATCCCGGCGTGCTTTTGGCCGGGATCTCACCTCGATGTGTGG